>JAMORD010000033.1 GCA_027063755.1 bacterium
GGGTGAATTTGGTTACTATGTATGGTCTGATGGTGGCTTCAATCCATACAGGGTATTTGTTAGAGGACCAACAACCTCTCATGCCGGTGTGCTCATGGAAGATATAGCCGTTGGTCAGCAGCTTGCCGACTTCTCTCTGATTGACGGTTCCTTTGATATATGCCCACCGGACTTGGATAAGTGAGGTGATGAAGGGTGATAGGATATTTAGCACCACTAAGAGCACTAAAGTTTCTGTTTATAAAACCACATACTGTTAGGGTGCCTGACAAGGTATGGCCCCGTTGGCCAGACTTTGCCGATCCCAGAGAGGGTAAGTCTGTTTATCGTGGTGTTCATGATAACGATTGGACAAAGTGTATTGGTTGTGGTAACTGTTCCCGTATATGTCCTGCTATGGCCATTGAGATGAAGGAAGTACCCAAGGAGGTTCTTGACGAGATAGGTGCCAAAGGTGTTAACAAGCGTCCGCAGATTGACTATGGTAGATGTACATTCTGTGCCTTGTGTGTTGATGTATGTCCCAGTGGTTCTCTGACAATGACCGATAACTATGCATGGGTTACCAAAGATGCCAGAGACCATAGGTACTTTTTCCCCGGTGCTGAAAAGTGGAAATACGCCTCTGGTCAGGTGCGTACATGGCATAAGAACCCCCAGTCTGACCTACTCAGACCCAAACCGTGGGTGAAGAAACCACCTCAGCCTGCTGGTGACACTGGTAAATAAAAAGTAGAAATCAGTCTTCAAAAAAAGAGGGGCCCTATGGCCCCTCTTTTTTGTATATAGGTGTTATTATTGAATTAGAAGGGAGATGATTATGGTGAAAAAGTTTGTACCTGTACTTATTGTGCTTTCTGTTTTTATCGTTTTTTCGGCATGTTCCGTGAATGTTGGTTATTCGTCTAATCTCAATGCTCTGAAAAAGTGGACAGACAATTATATTTCTACATACTATGATCTGTTTAAACAGTATGAGGGTAAAACTAATGCTGATCTTATTGCAGATGAAGACGGTTATAACGCTATGGTTGAGAAGCAAAAAGAATTGGCTCTACAATCTTATCCATATAATTCTTCTAAGAGAATGGCCGATGTGGCATATGTAAAATCATATGTTAGTGGCAATACTTCTTACTTTTTTGTATATACACCTGTTCCAGATGATGATAAGGATGTAGCCGAAACAATGGCAGAGGTTAAGGGAGACAATTACTATGTTATAGGAGTTGTCATTATAAAAGCTGGCTCTGATATACAGAATACCCCAGATGATAAACTCGTTATCAAGAGCGTAGAGAAGAAAGTATATGTCTCTTCACAATTACCTGTAGAGAATTGATTTTAGAAAAAGATATAATCTCTTGTTTCTTTTTGTGGACCTTATTAGCATGAATTGACATTAACTATAATTGGGGATTTTTATAAAGTTGAGTGTATAGTTTTTCCCTTGCCATGTTGCTCTATAACTGTGAATCCATGTTTTTTTAACAAGTTTCTTTGCTACCGGCATAGGTGAGAAATCGGGATCTCCCGGTTGTTCGGTAATAGACAGTAGGCCATATGGCTTTAATACCCTGTGTATCTCAGAGATGCACAGGAAAGGGTTTGATATTTCTCCCAGCACCGCTACTAGAAATACCACATCAAATGTGTTATCGCTATATGGTAAATTGGTGGCATCTCCTTGCGTGAAGGTAACATTGGTAAGTCCTGCTTTGATTATTTTTCTTTTAGCCTTTTCAAGCATCTCTTTTTGTATGTCAAGTAGCTAGAGATGACCTTGGTTCAGTTGTCTAGCGACTCAATACTGAAATAACCGGGTCCAGGACCGATTTCCAGTACATGGTAATCTTTCTTAAGGTGAAGTCTGTTGGCTAACTCTTTGGGAGAGAGAATAAGTTTGCGAAAGAGCA
>JAMORD010000034.1 GCA_027063755.1 bacterium
AGTGAAGCCCATTTCCTCCAAGGTATCTTTGATAAAGTCTACAGGTACACCGTATGTGTCATATAGCTTAAATGCCTCTTTACCTGTGAGGAAGTTTCTCCCCTCTTTCTTGGCCTGCCCAACATAATTCTCAAGAATGTTCAGTCCTTGTCCTATGGTGCGGAAGAAGTTTTCTTCCTCTGCCTTGAGGATAGACATGGTAATCTTCATCTTTTCCTCTATCTCGGGATAGACATGTTTATATCTGTCTACTACAACGGGGACAATGTCATATAGGAATGGTTTTTCCAGTCCCAGTTTCTTACCAAATCTCAGTGCCCTTCTAATAACCCTTCTGACAACATATCCCCTACCCTCATTGGAAGGATATGCCCCATCGGCTATGACAAATGTTAGGGCTCTGATGTGGTCCATGACGACACGATAGGCTGTTGTGTATTCTCCACCTTTGGGGTCATATGGTTTGCCTGTGAGATCTTTAAGGTAATCAAGAATAGGGGTAAAGAGGTCTGTTTCAAAGTTGGAAATGGTGCCTTGCATGATAGATGCCATACGCTCAAGGCCCATGCCTGTATCTATGCCTTTTCTCTTCAGTGGGTGGAGGTTGCCCTCTTCGTCTTGATGATACTGCATAAACACGAGGTTCCAAAACTCTCTAAACCTTTCACATTCAGAGGCAGGCCCCAGTTCAGGATGTTCACATGGCCAGTCTTCACCCATATCAAAGTGAATTTCTGTACATGGGCCACATGGACCAGTGGGACCGGGAGGCCCCCAGAAGTTATCATCTTTGCCCATTCTTACTATTCTGCTATCGGGTACACCGATTTTCTTATTCCATATCTCATATGCCTCTTCGTCATCTTCATATATAGAAACCCATAGCCTATCTACCGGGAGTTTCCATACCTCTGTAATGAGTTGCCATGCAAATGTTATGGCACCTTCTTTAAAGTATCTTCCAAATGAGAAGTTGCCAAGCATCTCAAAGAATGTGTGGTGCCTTGTTGTGCGACCGACATTCTCAAGGTCTGATGTGCGGAAGGATTTCTGCACAGTGGTTGCACTGTCAAACGGCGGTTCCTTTTTGCCTAAGAAATATGGTTTAAACTGCACCATACCGGCTGTTGTAAACAGTAGTGTGGGGTCATCAGGTATTAGACTACTGGAGGGAAGTCTCTTGTGTCCATTTTTTTCAAAGAATTCAAGGAAAGATTCGCGTATCTCATCACCACTAAGTGGTTTCATATGTGTCACCTCCTAAAGTGCGGCGTTTACTATAGTATAATACAGATATAGATTCCCTCTAATAAGGAGGCGACATATTATGAAATATTGGCAGAATATTTTGGTTATCTTGCTCCTCATCGTGTTGTACCCTCTTTCTGTTGATTTGTTAGGTGGTGCAACACCATCTGGTAAAGCCGGGCTTCAACTGGCTACATTTACATCGTTTGTTATTGTTCCAACGCTTATTGCCTATCTTATGTATCTCTACATAGATAAGGTGTCAGGGGAAAAAGATTCTCGGTAGCATATAGTTGAAATTATCTGGTGTAAGTTGATTTATGCAACAAAAGTTCTTGGTATGCAGTTATTTTTCTTCCTATATGTCATTTGTTTGATATACTTAACTGCTACGGTGTGTAGCGGTGATAATATAAATTTGGGAGGTGGTTTATATGCCATATGTTAACACTAAAGTCATTTTAGATAAAGCCAACAAGGAGTACTATGCAGTGCCTGCATTTAACATAAACAACCTTGAGTTCTTGCAGGCTATTTTAGACGGTGCAGTGGCAGAGAATGCTCCTGTTATTATTGAGACCAGTGAAGGAGCCATAAAGTATGCCGGTGGTGGTGATCCATATCTCGGTGCTGAAATTTTTGTAGAGATGGTAAGGCGCTATGCTGAGAGATTGCCTATACCTGTATCTTTGCATCTTGACCATGGTAAACACCTTGAGTACATTATGGCAGCTATCAAGGCAGGCTATGGCTCTGTTATGATTGATGCTTCTGATAAGCCCTTTGAGGAAAATATGGCTATCACAAAGAAGGTTGTTGAGATAGCCCATGCCGCCGGTGTATCTGTAGAGGCAGAACTTGGTACCCTTGCAGGTATTGAAGACAATGTAAAAAGTGCCGAAAGCATTCTTGTCAATCCTGAGGAGGCAGAGCAGTTTGTCAAAGAGACGGGGGTGGATTTCCTTGCCCCAGCTATTGGAACATCTCATGGTGCCTTCAAGTTTAAGGGTGAGCCTAAACTTGATATAGAGAGGCTAAAAGAGGTCAAGAAACGCACAGGTATTCCTCTGGTGCTTCATGGTGCATCTTCTGTACCTCAGGATATGGTAGAGCTTGCTAACCAGTATGGTGCTAAGCTTGAAGGTGTCAAGGGGGTACCCGGTGAGCTTCTTGTGGAGACTGTTAAAGGTGGTATTAACAAGGTCAATACCGATACAGACCTGCGTATTTCATTCCTTGCAGGACTTCGTAAGTATCTAACAGAGAATCCTGAACAGTTTGACCCTCGTAAGTATCTTGGTGAGGGTAAAAAGTATGTGACAGATGTTGTTAGGGCAAGGTTGAGACTCTTGGGTGCTTCTGGTAAGGCTTAACACCTCCTCGCCGCCATTTATATAATATGGAGACACCATATAGGTGTCTCCTTTTTCTTTAAAAGGCTACATAATGTTTAGGAACATTGTTTAAGCGGTAAAATATATGTGATGTGAAAGATAAACTTGTGACGGGGAGCGTGTGCTATGAAGGTTATAGGTAGGAGAGGGCTTTTAAGAGATGTGTTTGATATTAAGTATCACGGAGGATATTTCTACCTTGCTGCATCGTGGCGTGATCCTATAGATGGTGAGAGTATGCGTTCGGGGCTTGTTAGACTTCATGTTGATGAAGATTTGTCCACGGATATTGAATATTTAATAAGTGGCAAAGAGGCGTATAAGGTAGAGATATCCGATGAGTTTCTTGTGCTCTCCGGAACAGGTTTGTGGATATATGGCCGCAAAGGAGATGAGTTTGTTCCCCTGAAGGAAGAAGTCGGAACGCTTGTTGTTGATATTAAGCTAGTTGGTAATCTTGTGCTGGCTGTTGTGGGTAGTGTGTTTAGCACCTATCTTGTGGTATATCAGATTACCTCACATGGTGTTGAAGATGTGGGTATTTTCTTTGATGAGAATATGTCAGGACTATTTGTTATTAGTGATACTTATGTTGCTGTTCGCTCAGGTAGTGATGTTATTATTCTTGATATATCCGATCCCGCTAATATTAAGCAGGTAGATAGATATGATGATATAGGCATTTTACTTGCATCACAATCTCCCGGTATGGCTGTTTTAAAGAAAGATAACAATCTTAGGTTGTGTAAACTTCATGAGAAAAAGTATCTTGGTATGGTAAAAGATATTGGCGATGTTGTTTCATCTTTTATTGATGGATACACTTTGTATGTTTTAAAAAATACGGGTGAGATTATGAAATTTTCCCCTGGTGATGATAGGTTTTTGTTTAAGGTAGATGGTTTTCCCACCACCATTTACGAATACGATGGTTTGGTTTTTGTTGGGTTTGAGAACGAAGGTCTTATGATATGGAAAGAGGATAAACAGAGATGGGTTAAATCTTTTAGTCCTTGGTATGGTGCCATAAGGGAGGAAAATAGAATCTTACTGGGAACTGTTGAAGGTGTAGTGGAGTTGGATATTTCTCGTCCTGAAAGGCCTTCAGAGATATCCCGTGTAAAAGGTTTCTGGGCATGGCACCTTGAGAAGAAAGATGATTACATATATGTGGGGGGAATATGGTCATCTCGTGGAGGGGAGAATATCATTAAAGAGTTTTTCAAAGGTCGCATACTTTACAATGGTATTGTCATCTTGAAAAAGGAAGACGAAACACTAAGAGAAGTGAGACGTATAAGGCTTCCTGAGACCAAGTCTTCTTTTACAACATATGATGTTTACATCAAAGATAACCTACTGTTTGCTGTGTCCGATGCCGGCATGATTGTTATGGATATCTCTGAGCCCGATAATCCTAAGAGCATATATGAAAAGCGTGGTATACATGTTAGATATGTGTGGTTTGAAGAAGATAGGGCTTATGTACACCTATATCCCTCTGGTGATGTCATTATCTTTGATATATCTGGCAATGAGATACAGGAGATAGGTACTGTCCACGATGTGGGATATATTAAGGTGGGCTACAAGGCATTTGGGGGCAGAAGTGGTATTAGATATATTTCCACATCAGATGGTGGTCTCAAGGTTATTGGTGGTCTTGATGTTGGTATGGTTGAAGATGGCACTACCGATGGTAAGCGATTGTATGTCTCTTCTTATGATGAAGACAAGCATAAACTGTGGATCATAGATGGTAGTAATGTGGAGGAATATGAAGTGCCCCATCTAAAAAATCTTCTATATAAGAACGGGTATCTCTATGCTTCAGCTCAGGTAGGAGGCAAGGAGTGGGATATTGTCAAATATGATGTATCCAGAGATCTTAAAGAGGTTGAGCGTATCAAGGATATGGGAGATATTTTCAACTACGCTATGTGGGTAGGAGATTACCTTTATTTCTTAGACGGTAGGCGCGGTGTTGCCATATTGGAGGTATAGCCGGTGGTCTGCCGTGAGAGTGGTTCCCTTGTATGTGTGAAAAAAGGTGCTAATATTATAAGGAATGGTGGGATTATCGCATTCCCCACTGAGACCGTTTATGGATTGGGAGCCGACGCCTTTAACCCAGACGCCGTAAGGCAAATATTTACGCTAAAGGGTAGACCTGCAGATAATCCTCTTATTGTGCATATAGATACCCTATACTGGCTTGATTTTCTCTATGAATATGTGCCCGATTATGCAAAGAAGATGATGGAAAACCTGTGGCCCGGTCCTCTATCTATTATTCTTCCTGCCAAATGTTCTGTTCCATCTGTTGTCAGAGGTGGACTTCCCACTGTGGCAGTGAGAATGCCAGCCCATCCTTATGCCCTTAAGCTCATAGAGTATGCTGGAACTCCCATTGCCGCTCCTAGTGCCAACTTGTCGGGACGGCCAAGCCCCACATCGGCACAGCATGTTTTTGAAGACTTCGGTGAAAAGGTGTTTATCATAGATGGTGGACCTGTAGCCGTAGGGGTAGAGTCTACTGTTGTAGATGCTACCAGTGTGCCACTAAAGATATATAGGTTGGGGGCTATTACACCAGAAGATATACAGAAGGTTACCGGTAAGCCTGTGGAGATACATGTAAAGCCCAAAGATGGTAGGCCCCTTTCTCCCGGTCATGCATATAGGCACTATGCACCGAAAAAGCCTCTTTATGTGTTTAAAGATGAACAGACATTCATAGATTTTGTGAGAGAGAACAATGCTATTGCCATAGCGTTAGAACAATATAGACATATTACAGATAGATTTATATCGCTGGGTAATGATGAAAAGGAAGCAGCAGCCAGACTGTATATGGCACTGAGAGATGCTGATAGAATGGAAGGAGAAGTCATTGCCGCACTGATGGTAATGAATAAAGGTGTTGGCATGGCTGTTAATGAGCGTATGAGCCGTGCTGCTACATATATCTATGGAGGTGAATGATATGAATGTTGCTACTGAAGTGAAACCTATTGTGTGGGATGAAGCATATGGTGTTTTGAAGATGCTTGACCAGAGAAGACTACCCCGTGAAGAGGTATGGGTAGAGGGGAAGACGGCAGAAGATATATATAATGCCATAAAGAATATGATTGTTAGAGGGGCTCCTCTACTTGGTATTGTTGGGGTCTTTGGACTTGTACTTGCCATCACTGACCTTGAGGCATCATCTTCATATACCCCTGATAAGTTTCTGGAGATTGCCCAGAAGCTGAAAAGTGCCAGACCTACGGCTGTTAACCTTGCCAAAGAGATAGATAGGGCACTGGAAGATTTGCCACTGGGTGATGCCATGCCCTTTGAGATACGTACTTTGCTTATAGAGAAAGCAAGAAAGCTTTTAAAAAGACAGCAAGATGAGGACATGTCTATGGCAAGACATGGTTTGGAGATATTCCAAACTATGGACGATATTCGTATTATGACCATTTGCAATACAGGTGCATTGGCCACAGGTGGTATAGGCACCGCCCTTGGTGTCATTAGGGCTATACACTGGGCTGGTAAGAAGATTCATGTGTATCCCTTGGAGACCAGGCCATTTCTGCAAGGTGCGAGACTGACGGCTTATGAGCTGAAAAAAGAAGGGATACCTTTTTCCCTGATAGCCGATGGGGCATCTGCCATTACCATGAAAGAGAAGAATATAAGGGCTATTATTGTCGGTGCCGACCGTATTGCGAGAAATGGGGATACAGCAAATAAAATAGGTACATTTATGCTTGCCACCGTTGCCCACTCTATGGGGATACCTTTCTTTGTTGCCGCCCCTGTATCCACATTTGATTTTAATACATCAACCGGTGAGGATATACCTATAGAGGAGAGAGCCAAAGAAGAAGTTATGCTGTGTGGTGGTTGTCCTATTACACCAGAAGACATAGATGTGTATAATCCTGTGTTTGATGTGACCCCCCATCACCTCATTACCGGTATCATAACAGAGCTTGGTACCATATGGCATCCTAGCGAGGAGTCTATAAGAGAATTTTTCAGCAGACATTCCGATGTAGATATTGAGTAGAATATATGTAGAGGTGATATACCATGCTCAGTGGAATATCGGCATATAGGTTTGTGCCCGTAGACCCAGTAAAAAGGTCGCTGCCTGTGAGGTCTGCTCCTGTAGGTCGTTCTGAAAATGGAAGGCTGGCAAGAAATGCCCGCTATGAGGCTATGAGGGTGCAGACATATGCTCCATATAGAAGTGTGAGGAATAATCGTAGTAAGTCTATTAACAGCAAGGCTCATAAATCCAATACAAGGCAATACTATTATCGTAGAAGACTTGATACTTATGCCTAAAAGATGGTAAAATAAAACTTGCAGTGTGCCGAGGTGGCGGAACTGGAAGACGCAGGGGACTCAAAATCCTCTGGGCCCTAAAGCCCGTGCGGGTTCGAATCCCGCCCTCGGCACCAAACAGGTGGACCGATTTTTACCGGTCCACCTGTTTTTTTAATAGAAACTTGTATATGCGATGATATTTATAGAAAGTTAATAGAAGATACCACGAATAACTATATATACATTCATCTGATGCGAAAAAATCGTAGTTAATGTTGTAATATATCTTGTGTAAAGAAATGTTGTAATAATCCCGCTTCAGAAAGGAGGGTATATGTATGGACAAGAAGACTCTCGTCAAGGCTATTGCCGAGAAGACAGGACTTCCTCAGAAACAGGTTAAGGCTGTTATTGATGCATTTACCGAAGTAGTAATGGAGACATTGAAGAACAAAGAGGAGGTTAAACTTACAGGCTTTGGTACATTTACCGTAGCAGAGCGTAAAGAGAGAACTTACATCAATCCTCAGACCAAAGAACCTATTAAGGTTCCTAAGAGAATTGTTCCCGTATTCCGTGTAGGCTCTAAGCTAAAAGCTGCCGTTATGGAGGCACCCAAGAAGACAAAGAAGAGAAAGACCAGCAGGAAAAAGAAGAAATAATAGGTGGGTGGTTTCTACCTTAGGGGAAGGCGTGAGCTTTCCCCTTTTTGTTTTTTGCTTAGCCTTAGTATTATGTATATAAATAAGAGAAAGAACCAATTTAATCATATATAACAAGATTTTATGCCATTGGCATACTGATAAGCATACTGACAACAAATGTTATGTTTCATGATGCGTTTATGGTGTTTATGTCTTGGTGGAAAGAACTCATGGGGACCCAAAACAAAAAAGATAAAGGGGGCTCACACGAGCCCCCTTATGTGTTCAAAGTGTGCTTTTAAACGAGTGCGGCAATAAATACGAGAGAAATAATGGTGGTCAATTTCATAAGGATATTGAGAGATGGACCGGCTGTATCCTTCAGCGGATCACCAACAGTATCTCCAACAACGGCTGCCTTGTGGGCTTCGGAACCTTTACCACCTAAGAAGCCAGACTCAATAAGTTTCTTGGCGTTATCCCATGCACCACCAGAGTTTGCCATAAATAGGGCAAGGAGGAAGGCTGTTAGTGTCTGACCGGCAAGTGCACCACCGAGGGCCTCTTTACCAGTGGTGAAGAATATGAGGAACGGGGCGACGACGGCAATAAGGGCAGGGATAACCATGGCCTTCAGGGCACCCTTAGTGCTGATACGCACACATGATGCATAGTCAGGTTTACCGGTGCCTTCCATGATACCGGGTATCTCTCTAAACTGTCTTCTAACCTCTTCAACCATTTCTTCTGCGGCCTTAGAGACGGCATTGATAACAAGGGCAGAGAAGAAGAAGGGAAGCACGCCACCAACGAAGAAACCAAACACAATCTTAGGATCAACAAGGTTCAGCACCTTGATATTGACAGCTTCCTGGTAGGCAGAGAACAATGCCAGTGCTGTCAGAGCAGCAGATCCTATGGCAAATCCCTTACCAATAGCGGCTGTTGTATTGCCTAAACTGTCAAGCATGTCTGTGCGCTCTCTGACCTCTGGTGGCTGGTGAGACATCTCGGCAATACCACCGGCATTGTCGGCAATAGGACCGTATGCATCAACAGACAGGGAGAAACCCAGTGTTGAAAGCATGCCGACACCGGCCAGTGCGATACCGTAAAGCCCTGTTAGATTGTATGTCCACAATACGGCAATGGCAATGGCCAATGTGGCAAGCAGTGTAGACTCCATACCCACTGCAAGGCCCATGAGAATATTGGTAGCAGGGCCTGTCTGTGAGGCCTCTGCAATTTTTCTAACAGGTTTACGCATGGTGTAGTAGTCTGTTACTATACCTATGAAGATACCAGTAAGCAGACCAATAATGGTTGCCCATACCTCATTCATAGATACGCCAAGATATGATTTAACCCAGAATATGAGGCCAATGAATAATACGGCCACAACACCGTTGCCTATATGGAATACCGATGCTGGATGATATTTTTCAGACTTTGCCAAAATTCTTACGGTAAGAACTGTCAAAAGGGCTGAAACAAGGCCGATAACAACGACAAATATGGGAAAAGATAGGCCTTTCATGACATCTCCGCCTTGTGATGAGTAATAAGAGTAGCCCAGCAGGAGTGATGCCACTGTAGCACCTACATAAGACTCATAAAGGTCTGCCCCCATGCCTGCAATATCGCCAACATTATCACCGACATTGTCTGCAATAACAGCTGGATTTCTGGGGTCATCTTCGGGAATACCAGCCTCTACCTTACCGACAAGGTCGGCACCCACATCGGCTGCTTTGGTGTATATACCACCACCAACACGGGCAAACAGGGCAACAAAGGAGGCTCCCATGGAGAAACCACTAAGGACCTTGGCAGCCTCTTTAAGAAAGTCATTCTGCAGATATGGACCATATAAAAGGAGAATAATAGATATACCCAATATACCAAAGCTTGATACCATAAGTCCCATAACAGAACCGCCAGTGAATGCAACTCTTAGAGCTTGGCCTATACCCTTCTTGGCCGCTTCGGTTGTTTTTCCGTTGGCCTCTGTTGCAATATACATGCCTGTATATCCTGCAAGGAGTGATAAAGATGCGCCAAATAAAAATGCCACTGCAACTTTAATGTTTAATATCCACCACAGAAGTCCAAATACTACCAGTGCCCATGGCAGTACCACCATGTATTCCTGTCTTAGAAATGCCATGGCACCTTCACGAATAGCACTTTGCAGTTCTCTGATTTTTTCATTTTCAACTTTGATGCGGGTGATGTAGATGGCCATGTAAAGTGCGAATAATAGTCCGACAATTGCCGTAATGAGGCCAATAAGACCAAGGTTCATAAACATTCACCTCCATGTGCATATAGTATATGAACATTCTACCAAAAATGCACAAGTATTTGCATATTATGTCATTTGCTATTGGTATATAATGGCATAGAATGTAGAGTTATACGGAGGTGAACAGGTGTGAATACATTTGATATAGATTTACTAAACTTTTCTTGGCTGGAGGAAGGGGTAATTGCCGGCAGTGCCAAACCGTCACTTCCCAGCCATTGGGGGTATATAAAAAATCAGGGGATAAGGGCCGTTGTATCTTTGACAGAAAAACCCCTTGATAGTTATGCCCTTTCTCAGATGGGAATATCACCTCGCAATTATCTTCATCTACCCATAAAGGATATGTCTGTGCCTGAAGAATATCAGGTATGGGAGTTTCTTGAGTTTGTGTGGCGTAAGCGCTCTCAAGGGGCGCCTGTCCTTGTGCACTGCGGTGCCGGTGTGGGACGCACAGGCACCATGCTTGCTTTTTACCTTAAGAGTCTTGGATATACCGGTGATAGGGCTATTATGGAGGTAAGAAAGAAAAGACCCGGTAGTATAGAAACTCCACAGCAGGAAGACTTTATAAGGAAACTTGATGTAGAGGATTTTTGGAATGATGCCCCAGAGCCGTATTGGTATTTGCGTATACGCACTATTGTGCATATCTTGAGAAAAGAATGTCCGTGGGATAGGAAGTTGACTCCTCAGATGCTTGTGGCACTGTCTCAAGAGGAACTTATAGAGCTCATGAATGCCATTGCAGAGGGTGATATAGAAGAGTATGCAGGTGAAATAGGAGATGTATTGCTACACTTACTTCTTCATGTGACCATTGCTGAAGAGAAAAAGCAGTTTGACATGATAACAGTTATCAAGAAAGAGGCCTATAAGATGATAGGTAGACATCCCCATGTGTTTGCTCTTGAAGAAAGCGACGATGCCGCTGCTGTGCTCTCTAAATGGGAGAAGTGGAAAAAGAAGGAGAAAAAAGGTGAAGAGAAGAAAAAACCCAGACCATCTGCCCTTATATGGGCATTTAGAGTGCAAGACGAGGCTGCCCAATATGGCTTTGACTGGACACGCCTTGAAGATGTTATGGATAAGGTAGAAGAAGAGGTTAGAGAGATATGGGAAGCTATAAAGAAAAACGACAAGAAAAATCTTAGAGAAGAGATAGGAGACCTCTTGTTTGTTGCCGTTAACCTTGCAAGACTGGCAGGTATTGACCCTGAAGGTGCTCTCAGTTATACTACAGAAAAGTTCCGTAGACGTTTTAAGAATATGAAGAAGTTGGCAGAAGAACGAGGTCTTGACCTGAGAAATATGACACTTGAAGAGATGGAAGAGCTGTATCAGGAGGTAAAAAGACATGAGACTGGATAAGTTTATGCAGCTGTCCCGTATTGTTAAAAGGCGGTCATTGGCAGAGGCCCTCTGTAGAGAGGGGCTTGTATGGGTGAATGGAAAGGTTGCCAAGCCATCTTATCGTGTGAAGGTAGGCGATAAGATAAAGGTGAGATTGGGACGCTGGATGCTTGAATATGAAGTTGTTGATGTTCCTCCCAATAAACGCATATCTCACGATTATGTCAAGCTCATCTCCAAAGAAGAGGTGAGCCAGGAGTGGTAGTCTTTCCCAAGAGATATCATATCCTTGAAGAAGTGATAGATAATCTTGTTGTTGCATATGAGGAGAGAGATACACTG
>JAMORD010000035.1 GCA_027063755.1 bacterium
TGCCTCAAAACGCACTCTCTGAGCTTCTGTGATATTTATATTAGCATATCCTATATCGTCATAAGAAACTGGACAGTAATCACTCGTTAACAAACTCATTTTCATATCATAGATAATGGGATAAAATGACTTATTCATCAAACACGCCAAAATCATACCATGTAATCGCCCAACAATCCATCTATTTCCCTTAGCAAGTATATCCCACAGCTCTCCAGCCTTCAGAGCCTCAATGCCATTAACAACTTTCCAATGGGAAGGATATTCATTCTGCCATTTGCAATCTATGTGGGGAAGAAATTCTACCACTGTTACTTTATATTGTGATGTCAGGTGAAGAACTTTTTCCCAGTGATTTCCTAATGCCGGTCCGGGTATCAATATAAGTTCATCATCTTTTGTCTCTTCGTATGAAACAATATTGAGCATAAAGACCATATCAGGAACCAACATCACCCTATCTATGCCGACATAAGAGGAAACAAAATGATAAGACACACTGTCTCTGACAGATATCATATGACAGCTGTGTAAGGCGCTGGCAACAATACGCCGTGAAAGGCGATAATGAAGAGGCCCTATCCCCACTCCCAGTAAAATAGACTGCTGTGAAAATATCATAGGATATATGTAGTAGAAAAGATTACGAATGCTGGTAGTATCTTGAAACAATCCGCCACCTCCAATAATATGTCTTCCTTTAGGCACAAGCGGTAGGGCCTGCTTATACGAGATAACCTCAACATCGTGCAAGTCTGCAACATAAAAGGGATTACCCCTAGCTACAACAATAACATTCTCAGGACCAAGCAACTCAATCTCAGCCCTGAGAATGAGTTCGTCGCCTACATTTAATCCCCCAAAATATCCCCACAAGAAAGTCTTCATTGTTAAAAAACTATAATCTTCAGATTCTCTTCGTTGACAGGTGTCAAAATACCTTTGGTATCCAATACAAGCATGCCATCAGTAATATAGTTATTAACCTTTTCAGAGGTAATTCCATCTTGGAGGGCTGTAATAACCACAACTTTGGCATCCTTGAGCGCTGTGTCTATGTCGTCAATATGAGTATCAAATCTTTTAGGAACCATAGGGTCATATGCCCAGATATTATTCCACCCTTTTTCCTCAAGATATGTTTTCAGGAATAAAGCAGGGCTATAACGGTCATCGTAAGAAAAATCTTTCATAGCAAGACCAAGAATGGTAACCTTATCGCTTTTATTAATACCAAGATCAGCAGCATACTTATCTATATACGAAGCCAAAAACTTAGGCATTTCGTCATTAACCTGTCTGGCAGAGGCAAATACCAGAGAATCACCGGTTCTATCATCAAATAGTGGTTTCAAATAATAGAAAGCATTGGGTATACAATGGCCCCCAACTCCTGCCCCCGGTCTAAGAAGCTTTACCCTTGGATGGGTGTTGGCAGCATCAATGACTTCCAGCGGTCTAAATCCTCTTGCTATGGCAAGCTTTGCCATTTCATTGACAACGGCTATATACACATCGCGGGAAGCATTCTCAAGAACCTTGCTCATCTCAGCTATCCATGGATCGGAAACCTCAACAAAGTAGGACTCAAGAATAACAGAAAGCACCTCTTTGGCCTTCTCACGAGATATATCATTGATACCTCCAACAAGGGTAGGCATTTTTCTAAACTCTTCATATGCCCTACCTTCTGCTATCCTCTCAGGAGCATATGCAAGATAAAAATCTTTTCCAGCCCTTAGTCCACTCTCACTTTCCAATATCTCTCTGGCAAGTCCGGTTGTCGTACCGGGCACAACGGTGGCCCTTAAGACAACAGTATCCCCTTCTTTTAATATCTTTCCAAGATTATGAAGTGCAGACTCCAAAGGAGTCCATATAAGGTTCATTTTGTCATCAAGGGGGATACCC
>JAMORD010000036.1 GCA_027063755.1 bacterium
ATTATATCAGAGCCTAAATATCTTATCCAAAGAGGATAAAACTATGACTCCGTCATCTGTCATCATAACATCATCTTCTATTCTCACCCCAAATTCCCCCGGTAGATAAACACCAGGTTCAATAGTGAAGATAATGTTTCTATCTATAACCTCTTCAGACATATAAGACACACGGGGCATCTCGTGAATCTCTACACCAATACCATGACCCAGTGAATGAGTAAAATATTCCGCAAGCCCTTTTTCTTTAAGATAGTTCCTTGCCAATGCATCTATTTCCCTGGCAGTCATACAACATCTTGCCTCACGAATGGCCGTCTCCTGAGCCTCTTTAACAGCCTGTAAGGTAAATTCTGCTTTTTCCGATATCTTTCCAACTGCTACCATGCGGGTAAGATCAGAAACATACCCCTTGTAAAACGCTCCCCAATCTATAACAATCAGTTCGCCCTCTTTTATTTTTTTATCTGATGCAACCCCGTGCGGAAGAGCCCCTCTATAGCCTGAAGCTACAATAATATCAAAACTCTCTTTATCTGCTCCCAACCGTCTCATATGATAACAAAGCTCTGAGGCAACTTCCCTTTCAGTTACCCCCGGCTTTATTATTTCCAGTGTCTTTAAAAAGGCCTGTTGTGCAATATCTATAGCCTTTTCTATTAGAGATCTCTCATATTCATCTTTTACCATGCGCATTTTATAGAGATATTCATCTGCAGCTGGAAATTTTTTAATATGGGAGGCTACTTCTCTCAATTTTCCCATGAATTTTACAGTTATGATATTGTCTTCTATCCATAACGTATAAACATCTTCCAAATATTTAGGTAGTTCCTCCCATATTTTGCTAAATAGAATAACCTCCACACCATCCCATACCTCGTCAGTAGCTTGAGTGGTATAACGCCCATCAACCAACAACTTAACAGAGTCTTTCGTAATAAGAAGATATCCTTCACCACCTGTAAAACCTGTCAGATAGTATAAATGATGAGGTGTTGTGGTTAAATATGCCTCTCCCTCTGCAAGATTAAGCCTTTGTCTAAGAGTTTCAACCCTCTCCCTCACAAGCATCCCTCACTTTCCTTGAAATGGATCTTTTACGCCCACATCATTGGGATTTTGCTCTTTTACTTGTATATAATAACGCTGTGATACAACATTTTCTATTTCCTTTATCTTATCTTCTGGTATCTGAAGCTTTTCAATAGCATACTGCTTCTGCAAAACTTTTATCTGGGCATCTGGAGTTTTGTATTTACTAACCATGCGAAGAATATAGGAATTATAACCACCTGTAAAAATGATAGCAGCAGAAAATGCCAAACTAACAATCGTTAATACTATTAATGTGAGTATCCATCCTTTCTCTGTCATTTCTCCTCACCCCCCATAATCACAACAGGAAACTGCATATTGAACGACAGGGTATATGGATAATCGTCGCCTTCGGAATATTTTATGTTGACATTTGACAAAATAATCATCTTATCGGCATTCTCAATTCGTTTAAGCATGTTTATAACCCCATCGTATGTCTTTGGACCTTTTACCCCATCAACACTGACAGACACTATTCCCCACATAGGATTGTTTTTATCAACAGCAATATTACCCACTCTCACACTCTTAAATTCAGAGGCACCAACATTCTCCATAAGAGCTTTGACATATTTAAAGAGAAAAGAATTAACCTCATAAGTAGGTTTACTTCCATCAATAAAAAGTATTGCCGCCCTATCTACTATTTCTTCTAATTTGTCTACCTCCTGTGTCAATTTTTTTTCATCTATCTGACTAATAAGTCTATTCTTCTCAGTAAGGACATCAACAGTAGTCATGTTGGTACGATAAGTTTCAAACTCCGAAGACATATATTTATAAAGCACAAAAATAGCCACTATAAGTAACAAGATAGACACAACATGTTTATTTTCTTCAAACCATCTCATTTACCCTCACCTTCTTTCACATCTTGTTTCCAGCCAAGAACAAGATTAACACTATAGGTCCATTTATCTTCCTGAGCTTTGGAAATTGAATTAACATTAATGGGGGTCACCTTGACATCCTTCACATACAAATATGGCGATGAGGCAAATGCGTCAATAAGCTGAGGAGCATCTAAATAGCTATCGGATACTATCTTCAAAGACAGCATAACACTATCTCCATTAACTCCAAGATTCATACCTCCTTGAACAGTAGAACCTTTAGGTAAACGTTTTCTTATCTCTTGAAGTACGATAGAAATCTTGGGTTGCATATTAATAAGATTGTAAGCATTATCAATAAACTTCATAATATTGTTTTTTTGCTTGATAACTTGATGAAATCTCGCCTCTTTAGCTTTTAACGAAGCATAAGTACTATTTAACGAATTGACTTTCTTGGAAAGCGAGCTATTAATAGTCTTCATTGTTATAATTGGCGCAGCTGTCATAATAGCAATAAGAATCACAGATACCCAAAATGTCGTCCAGCTAATACCAACTTGCCTCTTAATAAACTTTGGACCATCTAATAAATTGAGACGAATAACAGTAAAAGTCACTTTTCCTTTATTCTTCGCACTCATCTAAGATCCCCTCCTCCTGCTAAGCCAGGCAACATATCCACATATTCCCATAAGGCAAGCCCGAATGCCGTTGATACAAGTGGGGATATTTCATACAAAACATCTGAATGGAGTTTTTCTACATCCAGTGGTTCAAGATAAGATAACGTCCTATTCTTCGTAATGGGAAAACCAAGTTCTTCAGAAAGCAATGTATCAAAGCCCTTGAGCAAAGCTCCACCACCGGAAATAATCCCAGAAAATTTTCCGCTACTGGAAGAAATATTAGATTGATAATATGCTATAACCCTATGTATTTCTCTTATAAGACTTTTCATGGCACCGGCTATAATATTCCTCAACTGTTGGTTCTCTTCCTCCTCTAAAATATTTCGTTGGTTTAGGAGATACTCTGCTTCCCTTTCACTGATACCTTTAAACTCACTTACCTGTCTAACAAACATACTAGCCCCCATGTCAATAAGTCGGGTATAGTTCAAAGTTCCACCCTCAAAGAAACTAATAGTAGTTGTTTTACTACTAATATTAAGCAGAACGTAGGTTATATCTATATCATCTTCATTGGTAAGCAGATATAATGTTCTTGCTTCAGCAAGCAGCTCTGCATCGGCCGCAATAACATTAAGACCTAATGACTTAAAAACTTCAATATAAGGATCAACATGCTCCTTCTTGACAGCGGCAAAAATAACATCATAAACATTACCCTTCTCTGACATACGAGTGCCCAGCACTTGAAAATCAAAATACAACTTCTCAACAGGTGTTGAGAGTTCTGCCTGAATATCATCCCGAATAAATTCAAACATTATCTGCTTCTTCTTTGATATGTTGGCAGGGACCTGAATAATCTTTATTATTGTCTGCTCACCAGGAACTCCAATAACAATATTTTTCCCTTGAAAAACATAAGCATCCAGAATCTGAGAAATTGCCCGCTTAAATACCTCTGGATTAACCAAAAGACCATTGGCTATAGAACCTTTTGGTACAGGGAAATGTGCAACCTCTGACACATACAGTTTTTTCCCTTTTCTTGCAAGTTCTACAGCCTTGATAAAGTGATCACCAAGGTCAAATCCAATAACACTCGCTCTCATACATTAGCCCCCCTTTATATAAAAAACAAACGTCTATACCACAAGATAATAGGTATACCATAAAACCAAGATAAGATAGCTCCCAAGAGCATAAAAGGTCCAAACGGAACAACATGCTTAGTTTCACCTTTCGTAAATTTAGAAATTAGCATAAAAATAACTCCGACTATTGCTCCCAAACCAAATGCGATAAAAAACCAAGGAACAATTTTCGGGAAACCCAAAAACCATCCAATAATAGGAGAAAGCTTTACATCTCCTTCTCCCATACCATCAGGGACGAGATAGTAAATAATTAGGAAAAACACCAAAAGTACCACAGCCCCTATTAAGCGATTTCTTAAGTCAATAAAAGTTTCCCATTTCATAACAAGAGCAAAAACGCTCCATACTATTTCAAAGATAGCCATAGGAAGTAGGATTTTATTGGGTAAAATGTAAAGTTGCATATCTATAACACTCAGTGCTATAGCAAAATAACCAAATACAAGTACCTCTACAAACGCATCAATATTACCGGGAAATAGCATAATAAAGACAAGAACTGTCCATACCCCTGTTATAAATTCAATAACAGGATACAAAGGAGAAATACTTTTACCACAATAACGACACTTCCCCTTAAGTATAAGATAACTAACAATTGGAATCATGTCATACCACGCCAACTTATGACCGCAATGTGGACATCTACTGGGCGGAAACACAATACTTTCCCCACGTGGAACACGATATATCACAACATTAAGAAAACTACCTATTGACGCTCCTATTGCAAACACTATAAACAAGATTAAATAATACAAGACATGTCCCTCCTTACAAGTTCATCTCTCCAACCATACTAAATATTGGCAAATAGATAGAGATAATGGCCGTACCAACCATAAGTGCTAAAACAAGCACGGTAATCGGTTCCATTGCAGAGGCCAAAGCCTCTACAGCAGCATCAACTTCTTCTTCATAATACGCTGCCATTTTCTCAAGCATTTTATCAAGAGCACCTGACGTTTCTCCAATCCTCACCATGTTAATAAACATAGGTGGGAATAAATCAGGATACTGGGCCATCGCAGCAGATATACGACTACCCCCCTTAACCTTGGAAATAATATCGGCAATAGCATCTTCGTAAACCTTGTTTCCCATAACATCTTTAAGATTATCAAGTGCCTCTGTTGGGGAAATACCACTTCTCACCATAGTTGCAAAGTTAGATGCAAACTGAGCAAGAATGGATGTACGAGTAAGTCTACCGAATAGAGGCATTTTCAGTTTTAATCTATGCCACCCCTTACCTCCCAATCTGAAGCCTAACATACCAAAATAGTTAAAGATAAAGATAAGGACAAGGACCCCCAGCATCCATGGCCAGTATTTGATAATAAATCTTGCTAGACCTATCATAAATGTTGTAAGTGCGGGCATCTTTTTTATACCAAAATCTTTAAACATCTGCTCAAACTTTGGAATGATGAAAATTACTATACCAAGAAATATCGCCAAGGAGATGGTTAAAACAACCATAGGATATGTCATAGCACTCTTTATTTTCCTTCTTATGGCCATATTCTTCTCAAGAAGCGTGGCTACATCATTTAGTGCCTTCTCCAAATGGCCCGTTACCTGAGCAGCTTTAATGATATTAGGATACATAGGAGGAAAAACTCCAGAATACATCGCAAGGGCATCACCAAATGTTGTATCACCTCGTCTAACCATATTAGCAATCTCAGTAAACACCTGCTTCAAGTATGGATCCTGTATCTGTTGAGCAACAATATCCAGCGACTCCACAAGTTGCATACCCGATTCTATCATAGTAGCCAGCTGTCTCGTTGCAAGGGTCAAGGATTTAAGAGAAACCTTTTTCCTAAAAACCTTACCAGAAGAAGAAGCCGGGGTTGTTTCTTTCAGAGATAATACCTGCGTTATTCCCATATCCATGAGTTTTTCTAATGCCACCCTACGAGAAGGTGCTTCTACAACACCCTTAACCGTGCTAAATGTACCTTTTTTAGCAACATACTTGTAATATGGCATGAATCATCATCTCCTTACATGCCAAGATATCGGTTAAAATCATTAAGAGAATGTACATAGTGAAGGGCTTCATCGTAGTCCACAAGCCCTCGCTTAACAAGCATGGCAAGGGCTTTATCCATAGGCTGCATTCCCTCAGCTGCTCCCATCTGAATATGACTAAGAATCTGATGGGTCTTACCCTCTCTAATAAGGGCTCTTATAGCAGAATTGGCTATCATTATCTCAGCTGCAAGAACTCTTCCTCTACCATCTGCCCGTTTTAAAAGTCTTTGCGAGATAACAGCCAGTAGCACAGATGCAAGCTGTATCCTTACTTGAGGTTGTTGATGTGGGGGAAATACATCAACAATTCTATCTATTGTCTGAGCAGCAGAATTTGTATGAACTGTTGCAAACACTAGATGCCCCGTTTCGGCCAGTGTAAGAACTGTTTGAATCGTTTCTAAATCCCTCATCTCACCAACCATAACAACATCTGGATCCTCACGAAGAGCTGCACGAAGAGCATTAGCAAAACTCAAGGTGTCTGCACCAACCTCTCGCTGGTTAACCATTGACTTACCATGTCTAAAAACATATTCAATAGGATCCTCAATGGTCAATATATGGTATGGATAAGTGATATTAATCTGCTGAATCATAGAAGCCAGTGTAGTAGACTTACCTGAACCCGTAGGTCCCGTAACAAGAATAAGTCCTTGCCTCTTATGGATAAGGTCTTTGACAACCTCTGGAAGCCCTAAATCGTCTATATGAGGAACTTCAAATGGTATACGGCGCAGTGCCGCTGCTACTGTAGCCCTCTGTCTATATGCATTAACTCTATAACGACCGAGCCCTGGTATACCAAACGAGAAATCTATTTCACCCTGAGATTCAAATTTTTGAATTTGAACTTCATTCATAATCTGGTATACAATATCTCTCGTATCTTCCGGCGTTAGTTTATCATCTCCATATGTGACAAGCTCACCATTGACACGATACACGGGAGCTCTACCAACAGTAATGTGTAGATCGGAAGCCCCCAAATCTTGCATTTCCCTTAATAAATCAACAATATCATATTTCATAGTATCCCCCCTTTACACCTCAAGTGACGAAACAACCCTTGTAACTTCATCAACAGTTGTAAGGCCCTTGAACACTTTTAGCATACCATCTTGTAGAAGTGTACGAGCACCTTTTGACGTCGCTATCCGTTTTATCTCAGCTCCAGAGGCACGGTCTAATATTAATCTGCGTATATCTTCATCTACAACCAACAATTCGTGTATAGCCAATCTCCCACGGTACCCTGTACCACTACATTTAGGACAACCTTGCCCTTTAAAATACCTAGGCTCATACCCGAGTTCTACTAAACTCTGTTCTGCCTCTTCTAAAGCAAGTGGCATCTGGGGCTTAGAAATAGACATCTTACAGCTGTTGCATATTCTTTTTACCAATCTTTGTGCCAGAACACCGATCAACGACGATGCTATAAGAAATGGTTCTATACCCATGTCAATAAGTCTCATAGGAGCAGAAAAGGCATCGTTTGTGTGTATAGTAGAAAGCACAAGGTGACCTGTCAAAGCAGCATGCATAGCAATCTCTGCCGTCTCTTTATCACGAATCTCACCTACCAGTATGATATCCGGGTCTTGTCTAAGAAAAGACCTTAAAGCGCTGGCAAATGTTAAGCCCGCTTTAGGATTAACCTGTACCTGATTGATACCAGTCATTTCGTACTCCACAGGATCCTCAACGGTCATAATATTTACAGAGATATCATTAAGTTCATTAAGGGCTGCATACAGTGTTGTAGACTTACCTGAACCTGTAGGACCAGAAACAAGTATCATACCGTAGGGCTGGTGAATAAGCGTTCGGAAACTTTGAAGAACATCGGGTTCAAAGCCAATATTATCAAGATTAAGAAGCGATGGATCCTTCCTCAACAAACGCAAAACTGCTTTCTCTCCATGCACAGTAGGCAAAGTTGAGACACGCACATCTACATTTATATTGCTCCCAGGCAATTTCGTAGTAAATCGCCCATCAAGAGGTTTTCTATGTTCTGTCACATCCATATTGGCCATAACCTTAATACGGGCAATAATACTACGTTTATAGTAAGAAACATTTTCGTTGAAAGTCATATGTTCTTTCAAAATACCATCAACTCTAAAGCGAATACGAAGGGATTTTTTTAAAGGTTCTATATGAATATCACTTGCCCCTTCAAGAAGTGCCGTTTTAAGCATATTATTGACAAATTCCACTATAGGTCCAGAAACCTCTTCCTCGCTTTCTCCTTCCTCATCGCTAATATCTATATCGCCGATATCTGCCAGTTTGGAACCATAAATAACTTGAATAATATAATCAAAATCTTTCTCAGGAATATAGTAAGGATGGATTGTATCAAACTGTCCTTCAAACATCCGTTTAATATAATCCTCCGCTTCCAAATTCCAAGGATCGGCAAAAGCCACCTCAAGCTCCCTTATAAAAGAACCTGATGGAGTGGGATTCTCAATAATACGAATAGGTAATACCCCATAGTCTTCAGCTTTCTCCCTCGGAATTTTACCAAGAAGAAGTTCCCCCCCCATAGACTCAACCTCTTCTTTAATTGACATAATCTTCTCTTTGGAAATAAGATCATAACCAAAGTAATCAGCAATCATCTGGACTAAACTTTCTTCACTAATACCAAAGATATCCATGAATACTTCAAGAGGAGATTTGGAGGAATGATCCCCTTCCGATTCCTCCACAACACGAGAAATCTCAGACTTGATCACATCGGGTGTCATAACGGTAATTAAAGAAGGATTTTTCTTTACTGCTTCAGCATATTTAGCAGCATCTTCTCCAAAATACAACAACATGCTAATAATAGGATCAATATAACGATCAAGACGCGACATTTTTAAACCTCCCCATCAACACTTGATATATAGTCTATTTTACACTTGAAACTATTTTTTCGGCTATAAAACTTCGTTCAAGTATCCGGAATATTTTCGTATGGGGACCATCATGTCTTGAAAGTGGCTTCACAAGAACAAACGATGTGCCGGCAAATCTTGCCATAAGTACGTCGGTAAACACCTGATCACCAATAACACATGTTTCATCAGGTGAATAACCATATCTAATAAGGATTTTCCATAAGGCAAAAGGGGAAGGTTTTAACGCCATATAATAAACTGGAACTTTTACTATTAACTTTGATATTAAAGCTCGTAAATACCATGTATTAGATAAAACAACGACATCCATATTCAACTTTTTTGCCTCTGCAATCCAGCGTTTAATTTCATGTTCAACGGTATAGTTACCATAAGGCGATAAAGTATTGTCCAAATCCAAAACTATTAGCCTAATTCCATTCTCATATAGGAAAACAGGTGAAATATCACTCAATTTGTCTATAACCATCCCAATCTTCCTCATAAGGTTTTATCACCACCGACTTAACCTTTCTTTCAACAATTAGATCACCTATCATGGCAAGTAGCACATTGAGTTTATAACCGGTAAGCCCGTATACGATAACTGTATGCCTATGCCCTTTATGGGTTTGAAGCATAACACCTGCATTATCTTCTGCCTCAAGTAAAGACTGAATATCTCCAACATGAGGCAGATCCACTTCTATATACATAACCCAATAATTACTTTCCACCACGAACCCTCCTTATATTGGCAAGATGCTCAGCATATGTCTTGGCAAATAAATGTCCACCTTTACCATCGGCAACAAAGTACAAGTAATCCGTATGTGCATAGTTTATAACAGCATTGATGGCATCTATAGAAGGATTACCTATAGGGGTAGGAGGCAATCCATAATATTTATATGTGTTATATGGAGAATCAATTTGGATATCCTGGTATGACAACACCGGTTTATGGTAGCCCAATGCATATTCAACGGTTGGACATGATTCAAGTTTCATACCACTACGAAGTCTATTAATAAATACACCGGCTATGATAGGAGCCTCTTTCTTTTTAACAGCCTCTTTCTCTACTATAGAAGCCAAAGTAATAATGCCATACTTATCAAGTCCTGTCTTTTTCTCTGCTTTATCCCAATCAATACCCGAAACTTTTTCAAAAAAGTTATCTAACATTATAGATACAAGCTTTGATGTACTACCGGTATAAGCATATGTATCTGGATACAAAAAACCTTCAGGATAAAAAACTTTTTTACCAACAAAGTCGGATATTCTCTGAAGCACAGATGTTGCTGTAGCCGACTGAAAGAAAGTTTGTGTAGAAGTCTGTGTCTTTTTTTGTAGAATATTTGCCATCTCTTTCAGGGTAATACCCTCGGGAAAAGTCACCATAATAAATGCCTTATCACACCAATCTTGAAAAGACATCACAATGTCAAGGTATGTACCTTTCTTGGGAATACAATAAACATAATCGGCCTTCAGCATATTTGCCACATGATATTTTTCCATAAGTAACAATAACACTTCTTTATCAACAGATGGATATTTCTTTACAATCTCATCAACAATCCTTGAGGGCGTATCCCCACTCTGTACTGTAATTTTCATAGGGGTATCAAAACAATAGACCATACTTTCAGGAGATTCAACAAATCCCGAAAAAAACCACCACATGCTGTATATTCCTATTACTATTGCCACTACATAGGCCAAGTATTTAATCTTAGCCCTCACTACCTAAATACCCCCTCAAAAGTTCAAGTGCTGCCAAAGAATCTATAGAATACTGTTTACCATATATATCTGCAAGCATATCTCTTGCTATCTTGCTGGTATATCTTTCATCTAAGAGAATAACATCAATATCTTTTGGAAGCTGTGTCCTTAACGTTTCAACAAATTCATCAACAAGATTAGCAACCCTACCATGGAGTCCTTTGAGCGTTATAGGATAACCGACGATGATCTTATTAATACGCTCTTTTTTAATAATGGTAATGAGATCTTTCCAAAATGAAGGACTGTTTCTCTCAAGATGTGGTCTTGGAAATATAAAACCTTCTTTGGCTATGGCTATTCCTACTCTCTTCTCTCCATAATCAATCGCTAAAATATTTGACATGACCTTCCTCCCATTCCCTAAAATAAAAACCTATAATCTTTGACAATGCCGTAAACATAGGAACACCAATAATGATTCCAACAACACCACCAATTTTACCTCCCACAAGTAGTGCAAGAATAACAATCCAAAACGGAACTGACAAATTTGTGGAATAAATGAGAGGAGCAGATACATTTTCTACAACCTGGCTTATGATGTAAATAGCAGTTAATATAATTAATGCTTTTAACGAGGGTACCGATGGCATAACAGCAACAACACCAAACATCCATCCTAAAATGGGGCCAACATATGGAATGAGATCTGTAACAATGGCAACAAGTGCAGCAATGCCTGCATTAGGAAAACCTACAATAATAAAACCCAGCCACACGGAAAACCCCACAATAAATGAAATAAGAAGTCTGTTACCCGTAAAGCCAACCATATAAAAATGTATAACTTTCAAATCACGAGAGATATTACGAAGTATTCTCTTTTCTGAAGAAGAAAAACGGGTAATTAACGCTTTTATGTTTTTAGCTTCCATACCAATAAGAACAGATGCAAAAGCACCAGCAGCAATATCAACTAAAAACTCCAAAGATGAAACAAAACCTACCATCTTTTTCGAAATAACCGATAAGAAATCCGTGTGTGAAAATACATTATTTATGATATTCTGAGCAATATTTACAGCCTGTTCCTGTGTAAGCCCGACATGATACAACAATGTTTCTAATTCTTTTTCTATAAG
>JAMORD010000037.1 GCA_027063755.1 bacterium
CATTTGCTAAGGGTCTAACATCTGCGGAAGTATGGGCTGTTGCCTACAGGGGGAGAAACTCTATGATGGATAAGAAGCTGACTGTTGCCTCTTCTGGTGCCACTACAAGGGAGATGGTCTACAAACTTGCACACTTGAAATGGAAAGACATTAAAGATATTGTAACAGGGTATGTAGGTGATATTTACGATCCATCTTCTGGGAAACCATTTGATGACAATTTTCCTATAGGTGTGTGTACGGGACAGGTGCTTGGTGAGAGGGCAACACAGCTTGCCATGAAAACTTTTCATACTGGTGCACAGGCACAGTCTGGTGCTCTGTTTAAGCAATTCCTTGAAAGTGTTGCCTTTGACTATGACGGTGGGGATGTTAAAGAGTATCTAATAAGCAGATTACCACGGTTTGTTGTTTCTAAGGTTATCTCTAAAGATATAGATATCAGTTGCATTTCTGAAGAATGTCTAAGAAACAAAGTTCCTAATATTTCGGCAGATGAGATAAATGATATCCTTGCTAAATATAATTTCTTGAAAAAGCTTATAGATTCTTTTATTCCTATGTGGCTTGTCATAGCCCTTGTTGGGTTGAAAATGGGTGGAAAAGAGACATATTTGTCTCAGCTTGCCTATTCGTCTGGTGCTATAAAGGACCTATTTAAGGCACTCAAGGAGAAGAAAGAAATAACCGAAATAGAAAGCAACATCATACTCCAGTGGTTGGGAGTGATAGACAATGAGGCGTAGTAAGGTCAATATCTCACAGAGCCAGAAAGTCAAGATAGACACACTTATTAAACCTGTGGTTCTTACTGGTATCATTCAAAGTATAGATTTTGTGGAGTTTTTACCTCCTATTCACGATGAAGATGAAGAGTATGACCAATATGATAAGCTCTCTGACCAAGAAACCCTTGACAATGTGAAAGATGACGATATTCAGGTTATTCCACCATCTAAGTTTGTTAGTTTTTATGTGATAGGAAAACAATCGCCTAAGGTGTTTACTACGCTTTCTTCTCATAGGTCTGGCTATAGTGAAAAGGCTCGTATATTTGCTACTGCTTTGCAGGATGTGCTCCATAAAAGAGAAGTTTCTGTTGATACAGTAAGGGCTCTTAAAGGAGTGTTGAAAAGACAAAAGGCTATAGGAGAGTCTATGGCAGGCCAGATTTGGGCAAAGAGTTATGTGTATTTTCAACATATTGATACCCTTGTGCCTGTTTCCTACTTCCTGGGTGGTTCTGGTCGTAGGGCGTCAAAGGTGGATAGCCAAGTGGTTGGTCTTCTTATCAAATATAAAGATGAAATAGAGAAAGAAGAAGACAAACTCTCAGATGTAGAGCGTCAAAAGCCCAAATTTATAAAAAAACTCATTATGAGAATTGTTTCTCCAGAGGAGAAAGAAAAAATAAGTCACATAAACGAAAAGGAGTTGTTTGAGACATGGCAAGAGGTGAAGGAAAACAACTAAAATTTTTTATTTATGTTTCCGATGGGAATGTTGCCCATATCATAGATGAGCATCTTGTCAAAGGAGAACTGCATTCCAAAGGTTTTCAGGTAGATATTATCGGTAGTACCGACAATATAGGCAATTATATAGGTGGTCTATTTCTTATTGTAGAGGAAAAAAAAGGGACGGTAGATGATATTGATATCACAAGATTAGAGGTGGCAAAGGAAGAGGGCATTCACTTTCGCACGGTGTTTTTGTATAGACAAATTCCCCCTATTGATGTGTTTTTAGGCCCATGGGATATTGTTTCAGCTTTGCGATATGAAAAGATTCTTGAAGGAGATGCCGAGGAGATGGCTAAACTCTCAGAGGTTGCCAAGCAAGTGTTTAGGCAGATTACCATGACCCAATATGGTGAAGTGCCGTATAGAGAGCCTTCTCTCA
>JAMORD010000038.1 GCA_027063755.1 bacterium
GCAAAGTCTTTAGATATTCCTGCGACCTGGGCAACCTCTTTAACAAGTTCAAGAGGATCGGCGATATTGCCACCACTCTTAGACATCTTCTTGCCACCCATCATCCACCAACCATGCACAATGAGCTTATGAGGTGGCTCAATACCAAGAGACATAAGCATAGCAGGCCACATGGCGGCATGATGTCTCAAAATATCCTTGCCAAGTATATGTCTGACATGGGGCCAATACTTATTGAATTTTTCCATGTCAAACGGGTAACCTGCACCGGTAATATAGTTAATAAGGGCATCAAACCACACATAGACCGTGTGTTTAGGGTCAATGGGCACTGTAATACCCCATGGCACTGTTATACGGGTTACAGAAACATCTTTTAGTCCATTTTTCACAAAGGTATAGATTTCGTTATACCTACTCTCTGGAACAATGGCTTTCTTTTCTTCATACCACTTTATGAGGGCATCTTGATATTTGCTCCATTTAAAGAAGTATGTCTCTTCTGCAACCTCTTCTACTTCTATACCATGTATGGGACAGTATTTACCATCCACAAGCTCGTCGGGACTATAGAATGTCTCGCACTTAGGACAGTAAAAACCTCTATATTCTCCCTTATATATGTCACCTTTTTCATACATTGTCTTGAAGACATGTTGAACAACCTTTTCATGGTCTTTATCTGTTGTGCGAATAAATCTGTCGTAGCTTATGTTGTATGTATCAAATACCTTACGAAATACGGCGGATACTTCATCGCAGAACTCTTTGGGATGCTTACCCAGTTTCTCTGCTGTACGCATTATGTTAACACCGTGCTCATCGGTACCTGTTAGAAATAAGGTGTCATCACCTATGAGCCTGTGATACCTAGCAAGTGTGTCTGCAAGGATAGTCGTGTAAGCACTACCAATATGCGGTTTGCTGTTAACATAATAGATTGGTGTTGTCACATAATAAGTTCCCATACTATCACCTCCTATTCAACGGTTACCGATTTGGCGAGATTTCGCGGTTTATCAACATTGTTGCCACGCATTACTGCTACATGATATGCAAGAAGCTGTAGTGGAATAATACCGGCTATAGGTGCAAAAAGCGAGCTAACACGGGGAAGACCGATAAACATATCGGCTACTGACTGTGCCTCAATGTCGTCTCTATAACCGAGAACGATGGTCTTTGCTTTTCTGGCCCTAACCTCAATAATATTGGAAATCTGCTTTTCTTTGATTCTATCTTGAAGCACTGTTGCTATTACAGGAGTTCCCTCCGATATGAGGGCTAGTGGTCCATGCTTGAGTTCACCTGCCTGGATAGCTTCAGAGTGAATATAAGAAATTTCCTTTAACTTCAAGGAACCTTCCATATTTGTCAGATGGTCAAGAAGCCTACCAATGAAGAAAACATTACTGGTATCTTTAATCTGGGAAGCGATATCTTTTACGGTATCTTCTACACCAAGCACGGTAGATATAAGATTAGGCAGTGCCAACATGTCAGAAACAAATTGGTGTTCAAATTGCTTATCTATAAATCCTCTTAACTTGGCTATATACATAGCAAGGAGATAACTTACTATAAGCTGATTGGTGTAGGCTTTGGTAGAGGCAACGGCAATTTCAGGACCGGCATTAATAACCAGTGGCACATTACTTTCACGATATATGGTAGATCCTACAACATTGACAATACCTATAACGGGAATATCGTAAGATTTAATTAGCCGCATAGCGGCAATAGTGTCAGCTGTTTCTCCAGACTGGCTTATGACAACGGCTATACTATCATCTTTGTCGCGAGATAAATCCCAGGGCATATACCTAAATTCACTGCCAACATCGGCCTCTACAGAAAGGTCAGTATATGTCTTTAGAAGATATTTCAGTACAAGTCCCGCATGAAATGCCGTTCCACACGCTGTTATATATACTTTCTTTGCTGTTTTTAGCTTATTTACAAGACTGTCAAGCTCAGGCATTGTGATCTCACTTTTAGCTATATCTATACGTCCTCTAAGTGCATCTTGAACAGTTTGCGGTTGCTCATGAATTTCCTTAAGCATGAAATGGGGATAGCCTTTTTTCTCTGCAGATTCAATATCCCAATCTATCTTAATGGGCTTAAATGGAATACGATTACCATTCTTATCAAACAAGACAACATCTTTACCATCAATATATCCATATGTGCCGTCCTCAAGGGGCATAATATCGCGAGTATATGACAGTATAGCCGGGATATCCGAGGCTATATATGTGCCACTGTCAGATTTGCCTATTACCATAGGACTTTGCTGTCTGACAAAGAAAATCTTATCTTTTTCGTCAGCAATAATAACGGCAAGTGCATAAGCTCCCTCAAGGGTATCTATGGCTTTTTTAAAAGCTCCAAACGGATCACCTGTCTCTTTCAGATACTTTTCTATGAGATGAGCTATAACTTCGGTATCTGTATCTGATTTGAATATATGACCTTCTTTTATGAGCATATCTTTGAGGTGTTGAAAGTTTTCTATGATACCATTGTGAACAACAGCAATTTTTCCAGTGCAATCTGTATGGGGATGGGCATTCACATCGTTGGGTTCTCCGTGGGTAGCCCAACGTGTATGGGCTATACCAAAAAGCACATCATCACTATCCCAAATTTCTGCTAATTCAGATTCCAAAACTGAGATAGGTCCTTTTTTCTTTTCAATAAATACATTGCCGTCTTTCATCAGCAGTGCAATGCCACTGGAGTCATAACCACGATATTCCAATCTCTTCAATGCGTCTATAATGACAGGAACTTTTTTATCTGTGCCTATATATCCAACTATTCCGCACATATTATCAACCCCTTAGCGAACTTTCCACATCAAGTATCTCACTAACTATGGTTTCTAATAATTTTACCACTAATTCGTTATTTTGTGCCTCCACAGATATTCGTAGAACATGTTCTGTGCCAGAAGGTCTCACAATGATACGGGCTACCCCATCATACTCACTTGTATATTTATTCACTATCTCTTTGACTTTAGGATGTTTAGCCAATTCATGTTTATATCTTGTCTTCAAATTGTACATTTTAGAGGGATATAAAGTAAAGTTTTTTAGTGCATCTTTGATATCAAGACCATCGCTGTAAATAGCATGAAGGATATATAGCATTACGCCAATGCCGTCACCGGTATTGTTTACAGGCATGAGAATGATGTGTCCCGAGGATTCTCCACCAAGAATGGCACCTGTCTTTTTCATTTCATCGTATACATATTTATCACCTACAGGAGTTCTCAGCAATGTAATTCCCATGTCTCTTAGGTAGGATTCCAGCCCCAAATTGGCCATAATAGTTGATACTACATACTCACCAAGGAGCCCTTTTTCTTTAAGATAATAAGCAAGAACAGCAAGTAAATGATCTCCTGTAAGTATGGTTCCATCTGACAGTATCATAAACACTCTATCACCATCTCCGTCAAATGTAAATCCATATGCCGCTCCAAGATTAACTGTTTCTTTGGCCACTACTTCTGGATGGGTAGCACCACATTTGTTGTTGATCCACCAACCATCGGGATAACCAAACAAGGCGTTTACCCTCGCCCTTCCCTTTTGCAAGGCATATACGGCTGCATTACATGTGGCACCATGAGCCGTATCTACCAGTATAAATTCTTCTTTTAAATCAATATCACCTATCCTGTCAAACAAAGTTTCAACATAAGCCTTTGTAGCTTCGGGGTATGGAATATTGCTACCTACTTTATCCCAAGAAGCTGTTAGTGGAATATCCATAAGATGTTCTATTTCCTCTTCGGCTGAAAGATCAATTTTTTCACCTTTACCATTGAAAACTTTAAGGCCATTGTATTCTATAGGATTATGTGAGGCAGATATCATGACTGCACCGTCAACGGTCTTGTTTAAAGATGCCAGTAATGCTAAACCCGGCGTAGGTAAGACACCAAGAGTTATAGTATCGCCTCCAGCACTAAGTATTCCTGATATTAATGATGCTTCTAAGGCATCAGAGGACAAACGGGGATCTTTGGCTATCATTATTGCGGGTTTTTTACCCCTAGAAAAATATCTTGCCACGCCCACTCCTAATCTAAAAGCGATATCAGGGGTTAAATCCTCTCCGAAAACACCACGGATACCATCAGTACCAAACCATTTCAACTGTTGTCCCTCCCTTCAGTAAACACCTGAATAGATTACAACACAAGTATCAGGTAATTTATCCGTTTTAACATTGCCCTTACTATCCACAATATCTGGAGGTGGCTCAACGCTTTCTGGACATCTGATCATAACAATCCATGGAGCTCCGTTTACCGTTGTCCTTATCTTATAGACTTTTGTTTTCTGCCATACAAAATACACACTCACATTCTTTCGTGATGGATAGATAAGAGAAGCAATACCTTCCAAAGGACTATCATTAATGGGAACTTGAACCGAAGATGGATATTCACCGTGAAGGTCAATCGTCGCTGTTCTAACAAAAGATACAGGAAGATTGGTAGTTGCTGTTTTGACAACAACAAAACTCGGATTTACTTTTATTCCAGCAAGTACATATTCACCTTGTACATATCCTTTTACAAGTGGCACTACAGGAAGCTGTACATAATCTTGCTTAATGGTAAAAGGAGACAATTTTATTTCAGATGGTTCTATAGTAATAAACTTTTTATCTTTAGGCTTACCTGTCAGATCAACGAGCATAATATCAGATGATGATACTTTAAGAGATTCTTGGGGTATCTGCTCCAAGACAATAATAGCTTTTGATATAGAAGCAATAACGCTTGAAGGACCTTTTATAGAAACACGAGGGGGCAAAATCTCAAACTGACTTGTTATATCGGCATGACTGGCAGTTAATATTTCAATAGGAATATTTTTATACTTGATAACATCTATACGTAAAGCAACAGATGAAGGATTAATATCTAAAAGACTAACGCTAGAGGGTAAGTCAACATTAACACTAAGTACAATATCTCCTACAGCATCTTTTGGAATCATCACCCATGCAACAGGTCGTGGCATGGTAGATACAATATCTTCTGGTCCTCTGACCTTGATATTAACAAGCGGCACATCACTCAATATTACCTTATTGTCATTTAACCCTCTCACCTGTATTTTAATTCCAGTAAATACTCGTTCTGTATTAGGGGTAAGTGTTTGAGACATGGCAAACCAAAGGGCCAATGTAAATAAAAGTGAGAGAAAAATTAATGTTCCTCTATTCTGCTGCATCTTGATCGCCCTTCTTTCTACGAATTGTAAATCTATGCTTCTTATGAGATGTTTGATTTTTTCCGCTTGTATTATCTCTTATTAACAATTTCTTTAGAATCTCGCGGGGCGATGCATTAAAAGTGTCATCTAAAATTCTGCCTTTATAAGCAACTTTAATCCACCTTTTTTCCTCAGAGACAATAATAGCAACGACATCTCTCTCGCGGGTTATGGCAAGAGCAGCGGTATGCCTTGTTCCGAAATGAGAGTATGAACTATTCTCTACATTAAGATCTTCAGGTATAGGTATGACATAACCTGCCGCCCATATTTTTCCACTTTGGTTAATAATAACTGCACCATCGTGCAGTGGTGAACCTGGATAAAAAATAGTTTCTATGAGTTTGGCCTTAGGTAAGGCATCAATAATTGTTCCCCTACCTGCCTCTACATCACCTATAACATCGTCTCTTTCTAAGATAATGAGAGCACCATATCCATTTTTTCTCAGCCATTCCGCAGCTAACAACACTTCATCAATAACCTGAGAACCCATGGACTTACTGGCAGGAAATTTTAGCAATTGAAAACGTTGAAGAGCTCTTCTAAATTCAGGTTGAAATATTATGGGTACAGATATTAGTAATATGGAAATAAGCTTATCTGCCACCCAACCAGTAAAAGTAAAAACATGTAAATTTTTTGCTAACCACGATATTGCAGAAAGAATAAAGGCAAATGCAATAAATCTAATAGCAAGGGGAAGCCCCCCCACACTTTGTAAGATTCTTAGTAAATTATATATAAACAGAATAACAATCAATACATCCAAAATCATAAGTAGTGTAGAGGAACTTCCCAACATACATTTTCACCTCATATTATTACTTGTAAATAGTTGTACCCGCTTTACCTAAAACAGCATCTGCTGCATCTTCAAGAGATGCAATAACTACTTCATCGCCACCTCTTTCTAAAAATTTTATTGCTGCTTTAATTTTAGGCCCCATAGAACCTGCAGGGAAATGGCCTTCTTCATAATATCTCTTTATTTCTTCAAGAGATACTCTGTCAAGACCTCTCTGCTCGGGCTTTCCAAAATTAATATACACTCTGTCGACTTGGGTTAAAATAATAAGTTTTTCTGCTCCAAGCTTATTAGCAAGCAAGGCAGAAGCAAGGTCTTTATCTATAACAGCTTCTACGCCGCGTAGTCCTTCGTCTGTTTTTATAACAGGTATACCTCCTCCACCAACGGATATTGGGATTTTGCCATCTTCATAGATGTCCTTAATTTCATCAAGTTCAACAATATCAAGGGGTTCGGGAGATGGAACAACCCTTCTATATCCTCTGCCAGCATCTTCCTTTATAACCCAACCCTTAGATGCCATTAACTCCTCAGCTTCTTCTTTTGTATAGAAAGGACCTACTGGTTTCGTTGGATTTTCAAATGCAGGATCAGAAGGATCAACAATAACCTGGGTAACAACTGTAGCTACACCACGAATTATACCATGCTTTGCAAATACATTCCTGATAGACTGAGACAGCATATAACCAATATATCCCTGGGTCATAGCCCCGAGAAAGTCCATTGGAAATGGTGGCAATTTATCTTTTGCAATATCATGTCTAAGCAGTTCCATACCTACCTGAGGTCCATTACCATGTGTCAGAGCCACCTTTACCCCAGGATCAGAAAGCACTTTAAATAGGCTTTCTGCTGTCTGGTTACATGCCTTAAGCTGAGAAAAAGCATCCCCCTTGCTACCTGGCAGTTGAATGGCATTTCCCCCGAGGGCTATGACGACCTTCATAAATATCACCTACCTCATGATAAGTGCCATAACGGCTTTCTGGGCATGAAGTCTATTCTCGGCCTCATCAAATACAACAGAGTTTGGTCCATCAACGATCTCATCTACAACTTCTTCTCCTCTGTGGGCTGGCAAACAGTGCATGAATAGGTAATCTTCCTTAGCGTGTTTGACAAGATCAGGATTAACCTGATATGGCTCAAATATCTTTCTTCTCTGCTCGGCCTCTGCCTCTTGTCCCATAGAAGCCCAAACATCTGTATATACAACATCGGCATCCTTTACAGCCTCAATGGGGTCATTGGTGATAACAACCTTGGAACCAGACTTCTTAGCAATCTCCTGAGCCTTACCTACTACCTCCGGTAGTGGCTCATATCCCTTTGGAGATGCCACATAAATATCCATACCGATGGTAGCGGCACCAAAGATGAGCGAGTTGGCCACATTGTTACCATCGCCAACATATGCAAACTTCAGACCCTCAAGTGTGCCTTTCTTTTCCCAGATGGTCAAGAAGTCGGCAAGAATCTGCATAGGATGTTCAAAATCGGAAAGTCCGTTTATGACAGGAACACGGGAATATGTTGCAAGGTCAACAATATCTTTGTGGTCAAACACACGGGCCATGATACCATCTACATATCTGGAAAGCACTCTGGCTGTATCGGCAATTGTCTCTCCTCTTCTAAGCTGAAGGTCGTTAGCCCCAAGATAAAGAGCATAACCACCAAGTTGGTATATACCCACCTCAAAGGATACCCTCGTACGGGTAGAAGGCTTCTGAAAGATCATAGCCAGTGTTCTACCCTTTAGATAATCATGTCTCTTACCTGCCAGGTGCTCATGTTTCATCTGTTTAGCAAATTCAAGGATCTGCCAAATCTCTTCTCTAGAAAGATCCAGCATAGATGTAATGCTCTTACCTTTCATATTAACTGCCATTTAGCATCCCTCCCTCTAATGTGTTAAGGGGGCACAAGCAGTGCCCCCACTAAATATCATAAAATGGTTATTATGCAAACTGTTTCTTTATAATGTCCTCAAGAGTTGGCTTTCCAATTTCCTGAAGCTCGTATCTAACTCTAACCATGGGCTTATTGACCTTAATAACGCGCTCAAGATTGATAGGTGTAGCAGAGACCACAACATCGGCATCTGTTGCATTAATGGTCTCCTCAAGATCTTTAAGCTGCTGCTCACTATAACCGACAGCGGGAAGAACCTCTTCAATCTGGGTGTATTTCTCATATGCTGCCTTAATGGTTCCAACGGCAAACTCTTTTGCCCTGACAATCTCAGCAGCTCCATACTTAATGGCTGCGATATAACCAGCACCATAAGACATCTCACCGTGGGTCAGTGTAGGACCATCTTCAACAACGAGAACTCTCTTACCGCGAATGGCATCAGGATCTTCAACAAACAGTGGAGATGCTGCCTCAATGATAATTGCATCTGGATTAACAGCCCTAACATTTTCTCTAACAAATTCAATATTTTCAAGGTCAGCAGTATCAACCTTGTTGATAACAATAACATCGGCAAGACGCACATTGGTTTCACCAGGATGATAGGTAACCTCATGACCAGGTCTATGTGGATCAACAACGGTAATGGTCAGATCTGGCACATAGAATGGAAAGTCGTTGTTGCCGCCATCCCAAAGAATGATATCGGCCTCTTTCTCGGCTTCGCGAAGGATAGCCTCATAATCTACGCCTGCATATACAACAGCACCACGGTCAATGTGTGGCTCGTATTCCTCTCTCTCTTCAATGGTGCAGTTGTGTTTATCAAGATCCTCATATGTGGCAAATCTCTGGACTCTCTGTTTTACAAGATCTCCATAAGGCATAGGGTGTCTAATAACAACAACCTTTTTGCCCATTTCTCTGAGAATCTCTACAACTCTTCTTGTTGTCTGAGACTTACCAGAACCTGTACGACCGGCAACAACGGCAATAACAGGCTTAGAAGATTTTATCATGGTGTGACCTGGGCCAAGAAGCATGTAGGATGCACCAGCTGCATGAACAAGACTGGCTTTATGCATGACATATTCATGAGATACATCTGAATAAGAGAATACGACAAAGTCTACATTATATTTCTTTATAAGTTCCGGAAGCTGTTCTTCAGGATATATAGGAATACCCTCTGGATAAAGTTTTCCTGCAAGTTCCGCAGGATACACTCTGCCCTCAATGTCAGGAATCTGGGTAGCGGTAAATGCGACCACCTCATATTCCTCATTGTCTCTAAAATAAGTGTTAAAGTTGTGGAAGTCGCGGCCTGCCGCCCCCATGATGATGACTTTCTTTCTATCCATTACGGATTCCCCCTTTCTGAAGGATATTTGATATACTACACTTAGATTATAGCAAAGGAGGGGGATATTATGCAAAAGCCATTCATTACACATATTGATACTCATCCTAAAGAAGAGGTTTATGGCTTAGAAGGGGTATGGATTCAGTGGCTTCTTTCCAAAGACATTGGTGTTCCTACATTTGAAATGAGGTATTTCACTGTTGAACCAGGAAAAGCCACCCCTTATCATAAACATGAGTGGGAACATGAAACTTTTTTTGTAAAAGGTAAAGGTAAACTTCATACCGAGTTCGGAGATTATGAACTAACACCGGGTACCGCAGCATATGTTCCACCAAATGTTAAACATCAATTTGTTAATGTAGGAGACGAACCCATGAACTTTATTTGTATTATTCCCAAGAGAAAGGATTGATTCCATGTTTTTTCTCCCCGCATCATCATTTAGCGACAAACAGGGTATAGAGACAGCCAAACTTGCACTTGAACATGGCTTTGATGGTATTGAGCTGTGGGGTGATGGACTTGTTTTGCTTTCCGAGTCTGAAATAGAAGAAACATATAGGTTTTTTAAAGATAATCCATTAAAACTTTCTGTGCATTTACCATACCTTGATATCAACATTGCTAGTGCTAATCCAGACATTCGTCGTGTATCTCTTGAGCTATCTACACGAGCCCTCATAACGGCGAGGCGTATAGGTGCTCGTCTCGCTGTTGTTCATACCGGTAAACCCACAGGAACTAAGACCGTTGACTTTTCTCATATAAACATTTCATCATCAGAAGATTCTATATATCGCCTCTTACAAGTGGCTTCAATAACAGGTAGCACATTACTAATAGAAAACGGTGTAAAAAGGGAGTTATTTTCCAGACTTGATAGTTTTATCGCCTTCGCAAGAAAATTTCCCACTGCGGGTATATGTCTTGATGTTGGGCATGCCCATACAATGAGATGGAACTTTGATGGCATGAAAAATGCATACGATGTAGTAGAACGCATTAAGTATATTCATGCCCACGATAACAATGGCAAATATGATGAGCATAAACCTATTGGTTACGGAACGGTTAAATGGGAAAAGATTGTTTCCTTTCTAAAGGGTCGCATTATATTGCTGGAAATAAGAGAATTTAACGATATAAAAGATTTTGTAGAGAGTAGGGAGAAAATTCTCTCCCTACTCTCTTATTTTAATGAGTAGGTATTATTCTAACCTCTATATGTGGTTTTTGTCTCCATTTTGACGCCAACCGTGATGTGATTTTCTCCTTCATCCTATCCTCTTTTTGTTTTATTGTAAGATCGGGCCGAGAAATAATTTCCCCAGCTGCAGAGGAAATATATTGTTTCAAGCTCTTTAATTCATCTTCATTGCCGACATACGCACCTTTTACAATAAGGTCCTGCAGTTTGGCCTTATTTCTCCTGTCAAGTGTAAAAATAGCAACAATGATACCCTCCTTGGCAAGTTCCATACGCTGATTAACAACTGTTGTTGAAATATCTATTACCCCTCCATCAACAAGAATTTCTCTGGCAGACGCCATCTCTTTGACAACTGTAGCTTTACCGCTATCAAACACAATAGCATCACCACGCTCAAGGATAAAAACCTTATCTTCAGAAACGGCTCGTGTCTCTATTGCCAGCTTTTTATGAGAGACAAGTTGGCGACGCTCACCATGAACGGGAACAAAATATTCAGGTTTGACAAGGTTGAGCATTAAACGAAGCTCCTCCATAGATGCATGGCCAGATGCATGAACAAGAAAGTATTCAGAATATACCACTTCTACACCTTTCTTAAAAAGGCGATTGATGACATCAAAGATAGCCCTTTCATTTCCAGGAATAGGATCGGCAGATATAACCACAACATCATTGGGTTGCAGTTTAATAAATCTATGCTTATCGTATGCCATACGGGTAAGTGCCGAAAGGGGTTCTCCCTGAGTACCCGTGCTAAGAATTACCTGTGATTCAGGTGGTAAGGCTAAAGCATCGGAAACAGAAACAATAATGTCATCATAATCGGCAAGAAAGCCCAACTTTCGTGACAGCTGTGTAATCTTTACAATACCC
>JAMORD010000039.1 GCA_027063755.1 bacterium
GGCATCTGAACTCATGGGAACAACGCCGGCATATGCCTTTATACGATAGGCATCCCCCTCCTTTACCAGCATAAAAACAGCATCAACATCTAAAACTTCTTTTACGCTATCCATAATTTTGTTGAGATAAGTTATATCATTTTCGTTGAATTCCCCACTGAGTCTTGAAAATAGACTATAAATTCCAGAAAGGGTAGATTCTACACCGGCAAATTTGTCAAGTTCATCGGCAAGATATGACAGCAATACATAAATGACATTGGCAGGGTATAGATAAGAAGCGCTTCTCCTGCGGTGTCTTGTAATAATAGTTCTATCTAATGTCTTAGACCTTACATATATTGTGTATACATTTTGGAGATCATCAAGGGGTAAGAAATACCGATATTCCACAAAATGATACAGACCATAGAGAATATATGCCACTAACACAAAGAAAATATAGTATCTGAGCACAAAATGATTAAACGGAAACACCTGTTCATTAAACACAATGGCCATAGACAAAAACTTACCTTGAGCATAGGCAATGGCACGATTACCGCTAATCAAGATATTTTCATCTTCTCTTTCGGCCATAAAAGCAGACATGTCAAAGACTTCTCCTAAAGCGATGGGAAAACCTTCAGCGGTAAACAGCATAACATTAACCTTATCAGTATTCACAGTAGAGCTTAATATCCTATATACGCTACTTTCCAAATATCTTGCGGGAAACACTACAACAATAAGTTTGTCTTTATCCCATGAAGGCACAAATCCTACCACCAGTCCCGAATAAGTCAGATACAAACGAGGAATAATTTTTACAGGATCATCATCCATATAGTCTTTAATCTTAGTATATACTGTCGTAGCACCATAATTTGAAATCCCATCAATGTTTGTAGACCACAAACGGCCATGATCATATGCAATATAACGAATATTTGCTATTGAATCGTCAACTTTCTTCTCACTGTAAACTACCGAAGCAATCACCGATATATCATGAAGCATATGCGACTCTACAGATGCCAGAAGAAGATTCGTCGTGGTAGTATACTTCTCTTTAAGATGCGTATTATATTTTTGCCACTGAACATAGACAAAGACCGTATACGATGTTAGTAGCAAAAACAATATCACAACGATGGTCAATAATCTTTTTTTCATTCCGACAGATTCTGCTTGCTGACTATACGCCATATCTCTCCCTCTGCCTTTAGTATCGTTATTGCCTGAAATTGCCTCTCATACACATGATTTCTTTCAACAAAAGAAATAGTACCTGTTCTTCCTTGATATTTCAAAGAAAGAAGTGCCTTTATCACAGCATCAGATGACCTGGCACCATGTGTAACAACAGAAAGAACACCTGCCAAAGCATCATATGAAAGATCATAATCGTAATCTAACATCTGTGTATGGTCAACAGGTAAATAGTAAACATATAGATTGAGGCTATCTGGAAACCAACGGGTAAACATATACTTCACGGCACTATCTGTCATGAGAAAATTCTTATAATCTCCACTAAGAGCTAGTACGGCCTTATATAAGTCAGTTCGTTTATAATCAACAATAAATATGTATACATCGTTTTTATTCAGCCGATACTTATTGACAATGGCATCTATGGTATTTTTTACCATGAATGGATCAGACATATCTATCACCCTTTGGGCAACAACCACAGAAGATGCATTTTGCATAAACACACGAGCCACTTCACCTGACCATGTAATATTCTCTGAATCTACCAGAACAATAACGGGTTTATTAGAACCATTACTTGTATACCATCGGGCAAAGGCCTTTACCACAGGTTCGTCGTTATAGATAATTCTAAAAAACCATGGATATAAATTTTTTAGCTCAGGTGATGAAGAACTTTGTGAGATAACA
>JAMORD010000040.1 GCA_027063755.1 bacterium
TATAAGCTTTTGAAAGAAAAAGGTGCCAATGTATGTGTAAACTGGCCGGGACATCTTCCACCTGCGGCCGATAGGGTTTTTCCTGTGCCACTGACCGGTGAAGAGAAGGGAACACTTGTAAATATAGACAAGGGTGAAGTTTCTGTAGATGATAAGGTGTTTCCCTTTACATATACTCCAGCAGAGCTACTGATAGATGGTCTTGATGAACCAGACGATGTGCTTGCAGCACTGTTTGTCTCTTTATATGCAGGAACAAGGGGATTTGCAATGGATGAGGTGGCTGACAATGTCCTTGAGTGGTTCCAGAGGTTGCTGGAGAAAGGATTTCCACACTACAAATATGTTGACCTTATATATGTCATTTCTTCACCTGATGTTTTTCGTGTCTGGGGTGATGTTATGCAAAATGCCCAGCTGAAAGACGATATAGTTGTTTCTGTATATGACAAAGACGATACCCTTATTCCACCTGAATGGTTTAAAGTGGCATCTTATCTTGCAAGGTACACAGGTAAGGGCAGGGTATATGTGAAGAGGAAGCAGGGTTATGAATACTTTGATGCAGATGGCTCTCGTGGGATGGTGGATAGCATATGACAGATGGCATACTGCCTGTTATCAAGCCTGTTGGTATGCGTTCCATGGAGGTTGTAGATAGAATCAAACACCGACTAAAAAAAGTCTATGGCAAGAAGATAAAGATGGGACATACCGGCACCCTTGACAGAATGGCAGCAGGTATGTTTCCCCTGTGTATAGGCAAAGCATGTAAGTTTACATCGTTTTTTACATCGTGGGATAAAGAGTATGTGGCCCATATTGTGCTGGGTAAGTCTACCAAGACCCACGATATAGAGGGAGAGGTTACATATGTTCATGAGGGACCTATTCCCGATAGAAACACTGTTGTAGATGCCCTTAGCGAGCATTTTATGGGGGAGATTATGCAGGTGCCCCCTATTGTGTCTGCCGTTAGGGTAAAGGGGAGAAGGGCCCATGAGTATTTTTACGACGATGGAAAAGATGAGGGAGAGGTAGAGATACCGCCCCGCAAAGTGTTTATATATGAAATGCAGATTATTGACTATAAGGTGGCCGACAGTTTGGGGCATTTGTTTGTGCGTATTCGTTGCTCTAAGGGCACATATATTAGGGCTATTGCCAGAGATTTAGGCAAAGTGCTTGGCACTGGTGGGTATATGCACGGTCTTGTGCGTACGATTACAGGACCATTTAAACTTGACGGTGCCGTGCCCATGAATATGCTATGGCAGACAGACCATCCCCTTGATTATCTTGTACCCATTGAGTATGGGCTCAGGACATATCCTGAGATTGTGCTTTCTGATACCGACATCAATATGCTCCGCTTGGGAAGAGGACTTCCCCTTGGTGACGAGGGGACTGTAGATGCCGTATTTAGGGTGAAAAATACTGCCGGTATGTTCGTTGGACTTGCGGAGATGAGGGAAGGGGTGTTAAAGGTAAAACTATGGTTATAAGATACTCTCTGCCTACATATAAGGTTAAAGGAGTTGTTATTGGAAGCTTTGATGGTCTACATAGAGGGCATGTAGCTCTTTTGGGGCTAGCAAGAAGGTTTGGGGTAGATAGTGTGCTAACATTCTACCCTGTACCAAAGGCTGTTAAAGAGAGAGTTGGACATATTACTGTACTTTGGGAGAAGGTTGCGGGATTTTCTGGTATGGGATTTGATAATATATTTGTCCTGAACTTTGGGGATGACCGCATTCGTAATATGAGTGCAGAAGAATTCCTTTATGCTCTTGAGCCGTATGTGGATATTATTGTGGTTGGTTTTAACTTTAGATTTGGGAAAGATAGGCAGGGAGATGTTGAAATGCTGAAAGAGTGGGGTAAAATCCACAATAAGAAGATTATTATTATGGAGCCAGAGATGGAAGGGGATATTGTTATATCCAGTAGTAATATACGAAAGAGCATAGAAGAGGGCAATTTAGAAGATGCTTGGCTTATGCTCGGTTATCCTTATTTTGCTTCAGGACCTGTAATAAGGGAGAGGGGGATGGGCACCAAGATGGGTTTTCCCACCATAAATATACAGGTGCCTTCTGACAAGATCATGCCTCCATATGGGGTGTATAGTGGCCTCCTTGCTACCGATGATGGCAAGGTTGTTTGGGCTGTTGCCAACTGGGGAGAAGCCCCTACATTCGGAAGAAAAGAGCCCAGGCTTGAGGCACATGTACTTGATGAGGTGATAGGTGAGCTTCATCCAGAAAAGGCATTATTTGTATTTCAGCATTTTATTAGGAAAGAAAGAAAGTTTGGCAGTATTGATGAACTGAAGCATCAGATAGATATAGACCTAAAAAAGGCCATATCACTATACGATCCTGAGTTTATGCATGGATTTTACCGTGCCTTTTTACCATATACCATTTGGAGGAGTATGTCTGTTATTCCTTTTGGATACGGTAGATAACCTGCTTTGGGGAGGGAGGGGACTACTGTGAAGCTTTGGAAGACAAAGAAATTTGCCAAGGCTATAAACAAAGTTAATGGCGAGAGATTTCAGATATGTCATAAGAAGATGGGCAGACCGTCAAGGCTTGCAATATTACTTTTAACCGATGACCCGTCATCGCATGGGTATGCTCATATGCAAAAAAAAACTTTTGCTAAGCATGGAGTAGATGTGTCTCTTGTGCACTATCCAGCTGACATTCCCGCTGACACTATCTATGAGGATGTCATTAAGTGGATAGAGTGGGCCGATGGTGTGTTTCTGCACAGGCCTTTATACAGGCATCTTGATTATAGAAAGGTGCTTGGCATGATTCCATATACAAAAGACATAGAGGGTTTGAAAGAGGCGTCTATGGGTGGCCTTGTGCTAAAAAGATTCAATGTTATACCGGCAACGGCCTGGTCGGCTGCTCTGATTCCGATGTTATATGGGGTTAATCTTGCAGGTAAAAAGACCGTTGTCATAGGTCGTTCACCGACTGTGGGTATGCCCCTGTCTATTTTGCTCACTCATATGAATGCTACAGTGTCTACAGTGCACTCTAAGACGCCGGATATTACAGAATATACGAAAATGGCTGATATTGTCTTTGTGGCTGTGGGTCGTCCAAGATTCCTTAAAGGTGACATGATAAGGGAAGGATCTTATGTTGTAGATATAGGTATTCACTATATAGGTGATGAGATTGTGGGGGATGTTGATGCCTATTCTATTGAAGGTAAGGCTGCGGCATATACCCCAGTTCCCGGTGGTGTGGGTACGCTGACATCGTCCCTTATTGTGTCTTCGTTTTTGAAGCTTTTAGAAAAGTATGTATGCTAAGGTGCTATGTATATAAGAACATCTAAGGATTGGCATAGATTTTGGCAGAAAAAACGAGGCGAGGTAAAAGTTGTGTGTATAGATGCTTCGCTAATAGATGATCCTTTATTTGGAAAGGTTTTTGATAGGCATGACTTTTTTGAAAGAGTTCTAAAGAACTATGATGGTATTCTATTAGTTAGGGAAGAGCATGGATATTATCTTGTGTCTCGTAAATATATGGCGTTCTTCCCGAAGAAGGTTTTTAATGACTATGACAAGACTTGTGAAAGAGAGGAATTTGATGTACAATTATTGTTTGATACCCTTATAAATCGCTTTTTAAAGGAGGTGTAGAGAGTGAAGAGATATTTCCGTTTTACATCTGAGTCCGTTACAGAGGGCCATCCCGACAAGGTAGCCGACCAGATTTCTGATGCTATTCTTGATGCTTACTTGTCAGGTGATCCATACAGCCGTGTTGCTGCCGAGACCGCAGTCAATACGGGTATTGTCTATGTGTTTGGTGAGATTACATCTCAGGCAAATCCAGATCTTGATGAGGTTATACGAAATGTCATAAGGAATATTGGCTATACAAAGGCAGAGTATGGATTTGCCGCAGATTCTGTAGGTATCATATTTGGACTAAAACGCCAGTCTCCCGATATAGCTATGGGTGTTAACAAGTCTCTTGAGGCTAAAGTGGGAGAGGCTGATACAGAGGAGGAGGCCATTGGTGCGGGAGACCAGGGCATGATGATAGGTTATGCTGTTGCGGAAACCGATGTTTATATGCCTCTTCCCATTTACCTTGCCCACAAGCTTGTAAAGAGACTTGCCGATGTCCGTAAGCGTGGTGACCTTCCATTTCTTAGACCTGATGGAAAGAGTCAGGTTACTGTTAAATATGAGCTTGATACAGAAACAGGTATTAGAAGACCAATAAAGATTACCGATGTTGTTGTATCTGCTCAGCACGATGATATGGACATGGACGAGCTGAGGGAGAAAATTCTTAAGCATGTCATTCTTCCTGTGCTTCCTGAGAACCTTATGCCATCTAAATATGTTATCAATGTGCCAGAAGATGATCCTGCTATGGATAGTGACACATTGAGAATATTCATCAATCCAACAGGTAGATTTGTTATAGGTGGCCCTAAGGGTGATGCAGGTCTTACTGGTCGTAAGATTATGGTTGATACATATGGTTCTATGGCAAGCCACGGTGGTGGTGCATTCAGCGGAAAAGACCCAACGAAGGTTGACCGTTCCGCAGCATATATGGCAAGATATATTGCCAAAAATATTGTTGCCGCAGGGCTTGCTTACGAGGCAACAGTACAGCTTGCGTATGCTATTGGTGTAGCCGAACCTGTGTCTCTTATGATTGATACCCATGGTACGGGCAAGGTACCTGAAATAGAGATTGCCAAGTGGTTTGATGAAAATGTTGATATGACTCCAGGTGGCATTATAAAGAGGTTCAATCTTAGAAGACCTATTTATCTGCAGACTGCTGCCTATGGTCACTTTGGTAGAGAAGGCTTCCCGTGGGAGGAAACGGATCTTGTAGATGAGCTCAGAAGACACTTTGGCCTATAAGTATTACAAAGTTGCTATTGATACACCACTGATAGGAGAGCGGTCGGTATTTACCTACCGCTCTCTTTTTTTACTACATCCCGGTGACCTTGTTGTTGTGCCTGTAGGTAAAGGAGATGCTCCCAGATATGGCATTGTCGTGGGTATTGCCGATGAGGTACCCGCTGGTGTAGAGATAAAAGATGTTTCACAGATTGCATATCGTGGACTGTTTCCCTGCTGGTATGTTCATTTTGTTTTAGATGTTTCCACAAAGTTGTTAATTCCACCATTTAATATATTTCTCATATCCTACGATAAGACCCTTATGGATATATCCCGTATTAGATTGCTAATGTATACGGGGAAAACATGTCCTATTTCTAAAAGTCCAGCGCTGAACATACTTGCTTCCGATTTACAAGAGCATGGTTATTTGTTGTGGCGTGATGTAAGAAAGCGATTTGGCTCTAAGGCTGGCAGATTGTGGAAACGACTCAAGGATGTGGGATGTGCTACAGAGACTATTGGTAGCCGTGCATATACCCCTAAGGCATCTGCCGATGTGTGGCTTGTGTGTCAAGATAAGGAATATCCCCTGAAAATAGCCCTTGCGTCGTTTGGTAGAAAGACAGTTTTACAGATGTTGGAGGTAGGACATTGTAAAGTTGTTTACTATACACCTGATAGTGCTGAAGACAGTGGTAATGAAAGAGGGCTTTTCACTATAAAAGGCACGATAGATGATGTCATAGAGTTGGTAAAAAAGATGAGTGGTAAGGTGGCCGTGGTGGTAAGAAATCGCTCGGTAGCCACAGGACTTGCCAAAAAGATGGTAAAACAGGGTATAAATCGGGTGATATCTCCTACGCTAAAGAAAAAAGAACTCCTCTCGTATATTGTTTCAGACATAGCAGGTGTCTTTGTTGTTTCTCCAGGCTATGTCTTCAAACCGTGGCATGGTTTGTCTACTGTGATTTTCTATGATATAGACGATGTGTCTATACCATTTAGAGATGGGGCATATATGAGTTTGCCAGAGGTTGTTCCTATTCTTAGAAGCTATGTAGACAGTATTTACTATGTTTCACCATTTCCTAATCTGTCTATTGCCGATATGTCTGATGATGTTAAGGAGCAATATATACCGGGTAATATTACCGTGATCTCTAAGCCCCGAGACGAAGTCTTGCACGCAGATACACTACAGAAGATGAAAGATATTGTAGGGCGTGGGGGCAGGGTGCTTGTGTATGCATCCCGCCTTGGTTATAAGACGGCAGTGCTATGTCGCCATTGTGGTTATGTGCAGAAGTGTCCTGTGTGTGGTTTTACTATGGTTTATCACCTGAAAGAAGATAAGATGATATGCCACAGATGCGGACACACGGAACATCCTATGGCTACATGTCCTAAGTGTGGTTCTTCAGACATTGTTATGGTTGGTACGGGTATAGAGCTGATAGAGACAGAACTTCGCCGTGTGTTTGGTGATGCCCTTTGTGTACAAAGTTCCAGTCGGAGGAAAAAGTGCTCTCCAGATAAACCTGTTGTGCTTGCCACTTTTCGTTTTTATAGGTATTTTGTTGGGGATCCCTTTGATATGGTATATGTCCCCGATATGGACTTTATGTGGGCTATACCAGAATATACAGTATGGGAGACAACAATGAGAAGGATTCACCGCTTGGCTATGGCTGGTAAGGAAATTGTTATAGCCACAAATATTTCCGATGTGTGGAAAGAAAGATTGGATGAGAGATATATGTCGTTTGTAAGGCGAGAACTGGGTGAGAGAAAACTCCTATCTTTCCCCCCTTTTGTACCTATACTGACACTGGAGTATGGGGGAGAAGACTATAAAGATACCCGTGCCAAGGTTGAGCATTTCTATGAAATATTGGTGAATTCTAAATGTGGTGAAGTATGGAATCCCGAGTTTGTAGGACGCTTTTCTACCGATGGATTATATCGCTGGATGATAAGACTTTCTCTTGACACTATACCTTCTCAGATTATAGAATTCGTTGAAAAAACGCATCCTATAAGGTATTACCTTTCTACCCTTTAAGAAAATTGATGTGTATGTACTTATTTCACCATGATATGCTATAATCTTTAGCGAGTGAAAAGTTTAGAGATATAAACAAAGGAGGTGCCACAGGTGAAGACACTGCACAGACTCCGAGTAGCCCTTGCTGGGAATCCCAATGTTGGCAAATCGGCTTTGTTTAATGTCTTGACAGGCATGTATCAGCATACGGCAAACTGGCCCGGTAAAACGGTAGAGAGAAAAGAAGGTTTTTTTGATATAGACGATGTTCATGTTGAAGTGATTGATCTCCCAGGTATTTATTCCCTAACTGTGACATCTCCCGAAGAAGAGGTTACAAGGGAGTTTTTAACAAATGGAGATATAGATGTGGTCATCAATGTTGTTGATGCTTCCAATCTCTTTAGAAATCTTATGTTTACAGTGCAACTTCTTGAGCTATTTCCCCGTGTGATACTTTTTGTTAATATGCTTGATGTGGCAGAGGCTAAGGGGGTAAAGATAGACCTTGACAAACTGTCTAAGAAACTTGGTATACCCGTTGTCGGCGGTGTTGTTGTAACGGGAGAGGGTATAGATGAGTTGAAACAGGTGCTGAAAGATGTTGTTAGTGGTAAGGTGCATTTTCATCCTGTGTATCCTGTGTATGGTCAGGAGGTTGAAATTCTTGAAGAATACCTTGCCAAATATGGTTGCAAATATCCGCCAAAGTTTGCCGCTGTGAAGGCACTTGAAGGTGATGAGGAGATTATCAAGTTATTGAAGGAAAAAGGAATTAGTGTTCCTGAGCCACAACCACAGGCTATTTCGCAGATTCGTGCCGAGTGGCTGAAGAATCTTCTGAGGGATGTGTTTGTTGTAGATGATTATAATCCAGAGATGACAATAACCGACCGTATAGACATGGTTGTTACACATCCTATATGGGGATATGTCGTTTTTATATTGGTTATGTTTCTTATGTTTTATATTACATTTACATTTGGCGGATACTTTGCCAATCTTATAGATATGTTCTTTGGTTGGTTAGGAGATGCCATATCTAAATATATTGCTTCGGATTTGTGGAGATCATTTATTGTAGATGCTGTTATTGGTGGTGTTGGTTCTGTGCTAACATTTACACCTATTATCTTTACATTTTTCCTTATGTATTCTATTCTTGAAGATAGTGGATACATTGCCCGGGCTGCGGCCATGATGGATAGACTCATGCACCTATTAGGACTTCCTGCTAAGCTGTTTTTCCCACTTATTTTGGGTATGGGATGTACAGTGCCAGCTGTTATGGGGACAACGGCTTTGGAGGAAGAGGAACGCAAGCTTGGTGTGTATCTTGTAGGGTTTATGCCATGTAGTGCAAGGCTTGCCGTGTACAGTGCTATAGTATCTGCTTTCTTTAGAGGTTATACAGGGGCACTTGTTATTGTTTCTATGTATCTTATAGGTTTCTTAGCCGTTGTTGTAGGTGCTAAGGTACTTAAGATGTTTGGTCTGGCAAAAGATACAATGCCACTTGTTATAGAGTTGCCATCGTATCACATTCCTCATATAAGAACTGTGCTTTACTCTACCTGGATACGCACGAAAGAGTTTATTTATAAGGCTGGTACACTTATCTTTGTATCCACTATCGTTATATGGATGCTTGTCAATATGCCTTTTGGGGTGAAACCTGAAGATAGTTATCTTGCATGGCTTGGTAGAGTGATAGCTCCACTTTTTGCTCCACTTGGGCTTGCCGACTGGCGAATTGTGTCTACACTGATTCCGTCATTTGCAGCCAAAGAGGCTGCCATTGCCACCATTGGTGTACTGTATGGTGGGGTAGAGATGTTGAAGCATGCTATTACCATTCCTCAGATACTGGTGTTTTTGGTGTTCTTTACCCTATATACCCCATGTATGGCAACGCTGGGTGCCATATACAGCGTTACAAAGAGATGGAAAGTTGTATTTTTATCAGTGCTGTTTAGTTTTGCCACAGCGTATATTTTCGCTTTCATGACACGACTAATAGTAATGGGAGTTTAGTATAGAGTTTAGCAATGGAAACTTTTTGTGGTATTATGTATGTTAGGAGGTGCCATTAAATGTTAACACCTATGGGAGTGGGAAAGGAAGGGCTTATGAACTTAGAAATGGCCCCTGAGGGGTTTGAAGGCATAGTTGCATATATAGATGGAGGTGATCGTGTATCGCAGCGTATGATGGCACTGGGAATAGTGCCTGGTACACATATAAAGGTTATAAGAAATTCTTCATTTGGTCCACTGATTGTGGATATTGAAGGAACAAGAATAGCATTAGGAAGAGGGGTGTCAAGTAAGGTATGGCTGAGAAAATAGAGGGAGCAGCAGAGGAGATGTTAGAGAGCGGGAAAAAATGCACAAATATCAATGATGTTGTGGAGATTTTACCGGTAGATTACCTTATTGCAGGTGACAAAAAGCATTCAGCAGAAGATTACCTGGTAGCTATTTTGTATATTGCTCGTAAGCGTGGCAAGTACGGTGGTTGTTGTCGTGCGAAGGAACTTGCTGAGGTGCTTGGGGTTAGTCGTTCTTCTGTTTCACAGGTTCTCAGAAGGTTGGCTAAGGCTGGCTATGTTGATTTTAAACCCTATGCCAGAAGCATTACATTGACCGAGAAAGGTGCCCAACTTGCACAGAGTTTGCATGCACGACGTATTGTTGTTATGCTTATGGCTGATATTCTTGGTTTTACCGAAGAGCGATCAAAAGAGATAGCATGCTTTCTTGAGCATTTCATGAATGATGACGAAAGACGGGCCGTAGCGAGATTTATTTGCTTTATGCAGAATCATCCTGATATCATGAAAGAATGGCTGGAGTTTAGAGGTGTAGATTTGGCAAAATTTACTTCTAAGATAAGAGAAGGATGAGGCTTAGGCCTCATCCTTCTTTAGTTCGGGTATATACTTGGCAGGGTCATCGCCTCTGAAAACTGTTCTTAGGTTGTCTATATTTTTGTTTAGTATTTCTATTGCTATTTTTTCAGAGACTTCTTTTATGAACTTGTCTTCATCTGTGAGATGCATAAATATGAATCTGGTATATGCTTTGACAAGTTTGTAAAACGCCATAAGATATGGGACAGGTATTTTGTAATCAAAATATTTTCTAATACCTCTGTAATTTTCTATCAGTTCTTTGTAGGCCTTTTCAAGGTGTGTTGGAACAATAGTAGATGCTCTGTGAACGGTGAGACTTATAGCATTGGGATTTTCTGTGTAAACAGCAACACCGCCAATTATAAACATAGCCTTAGCAGATTTGTATATGAAAGGAGAGTCTGGTAGATTTTTCTGAATCTTTATGGACATATCTCTCAACGCATCTAACATTGTGGCAGCGATATCTATGCGATTGGATTTGATAAGTTCAACAGATAAGTCTAAGGTGAATGACAGAATAGCTTCCAATGTCGGTACATAATCTGTTACTTGTTTGGTGAGTTTGCCTACTATGTGCGAAAGACCATCTTTGAGAATGAAGTTGTCTATTGTGGCTTTATGAACGACTTCGTGCTTAGGATATAGATTTCTTATCATGCGGAAGTAAAAGCTTAGTATGAGAATGATAATCTTATTTTTTACATCTATGTTGTAATTACCTGTGATAAAGTCTCGTGAAAAGATATTCAACTTTGTGGCTATAACACGAGGGGTCATAGGATTTTGGGGGTTCTCTGTATAAAAATCTACTATGTGTCTGATAGATGAAATAGCAAGAATTAGTAGAGAGTTATTTTTGTTGATGATAAATGTTTTCAGGGCATTAATATAAATGTCAAAGATATTTTCGGCAATGCGTACTTCGCCACTAATGTCGGCTACCCTAAAAATTGTTTCCATAAAGTAGAGTGTCTGTTTAACAAAATATGCATATTCTTTGCTGTTGTCGTTGTAAGAAAGATAACTTCTGAAATACTTCTTTATAATCGTCTCGGCAGTGGTGATATCGCTATCTAATGTGCTTTTCTTTACGATGTCAGAAAGTTCTTCAACTCCTTGAGCGGCTTTATCGTATTCACCAAGTTCAAGGTATAGATGTATTTCACGATTAATCTTATCGGCTATTACCTGAATATTAAGTATTTTTATGATGTGGTATACATATGCAAATAATAAGATGATATTACCGAACATGAGCCATAAATTCCAGTTCATCTGAGGAAGTGGTAGTGGAATATTGTCGTTTGTTCTACCAAGTAAAAGGAATGAGTGAATAATGGTGAATGCAGATACGGAGTATACAACCATGTTCCACGGGTCTTTGAAGTAGTATGTTGAGACCTTGGGAGTATATTTAGAGGCCATCATCTGAACAGCTACCATAGACATAGATATCATGACACCGACAAGAGCAGCAAGTGCTGTTGCTGTTGCAGAATAGGTATATCTGGCCGTATCTTGATCTCCCCAAAAGATGAAGTTAATGGGATGGTGTGGATTAGATGGCCAATATGGATATACTTTTACAGGTGGGGGCATGTATAGCTGGTATACCCAGATGATGTATGTAATAAGTAGAAGGAAAAACATAATAACGGCGGCAGGTATAAGATGATCGTATTTTGTTGGTTTCCATAGCCTGCTAATGGTAGGTAACTCTCCTGTAGTATGATATTTTATAATGCGTTTGAGTCCATCTTTAACAGCTTTGCTCTGGCTGAGGAATTTTACTCCAAGTTTGTATGAACCATCTTCAAGAGGAATGACATTGCGTATTTCTGCTTTAACATAGATACTGCGTTTGCTGCTGCCTGGCATGGGGAATTTGAGGTACACGATATCTCCTTTACTGGGAATATTATTACTTATAGCATCTTTATCTATAATTATTCCTGCTCCGTAAATAGAGAGGTCTGTTGTTCTACCTTTGGTAATTATCTTAGTGGAGCGTGGGAGAAGACCAAAAGATTTTGTAATTTTGTAGATGTATACCTCTGTTTCTATGGGGATACGAACAGAATTTCTTACAATAGCCTCTACCTGTTTGATAAGTTTTAGTGCAAGTATGGTTTGTGATGTGTCAGGAAGGTATATTTGAGCTTCGTATGTAAAAATACCCTCTTCTGTTTCAAAGCGAATTTTTATATATTCATCCCAACGATGAGAAGTAAGGTCAAAAGGTACTGCTAAATATACTATGTGCTCTTTATGATTGACATTGATAACAAGTAATTTACGAGGTTTTTCATTATTATCTTCGAAAACCTCAACATATTTACCAAGTTCAGGAAGGTGAACAAATATATCTTCGTGTTTTTCACTCATGCCTTTTTATCACCTCAGCTTACGGCTATATCATCTTCAGGCAGAGTATAAAGTTCTTTTGTTGGTGTGAAGATGTAGCCTGCTAAAATTGATATACTCCCAACTCTACCCATAAACATTGTTATTATTATTATAATCTTGCCGAGGCTATTAAGATGTGTTGTCAGTCCCCTTGACAGTCCCACTGTGCCTATAGCGGAGAATGCCTCAAAGAATATGTCTTCAAATGGGGCGTTAGGCATGGCTATACTAAGGAACAATATGCTGATGCTAACTGTTATGAGTTGAAGAATAAATATGGCGAGAGCCAGTCTTACAGTGTCTTCTGCTATACGTCTGCTTCTCAGTATAACTGCTTTTTTGTTTTGCATGAAGTTTTGGAGATATTGAATAACTACTACTAATGTTGTTGTCTTTATACCACCAGCTGTACCACCGGGAGAGCCACCGACAAACATGAGAAATGTTATGAGCAGTATGCTGGGAAGCATCATTTTGCTCATATCCAGTGTGGCAAAACCGGCCGTTCTGGGTGTAACTGCCTGAAATAGCGATGCCCATATTTTTCCGCTCAGCGATAGATTGCCGATAGTATATGGGTTAATCCACTCAAATATGAGAAGCATAATGGCAGGAACGATAATAAGTACCACTGTTGCCGATATAACAATGCGTGTATGAATAGATAGGTCGCTAATCTTCATGCGTCTGCCTTCACCTTTTAGCCCTGCTATAAACGATTTGGAATATTCAAGAAGCTCTTCCCATACAATAAATCCCAAACCGCCGGCAATAATGAGCCCCATAATAGTGAGGTTTATCAGAGGATCTGATACATAATCTGTAAGAGACTTAAAGCCTCCCATGATGTCAAATCCGGCATTGTTAAAAGCGGATACTGAATGAAATATGGATGCCCATAGCCCTTTTACTGGTCCGAATTGGGGAATGAATCTAAAACCCAGTAAAATGGCGCCTATGATTTCAAAAAATAGAGATACTTTTAGGGAAAATAGCAGTAGGTTAGTGACACCACCAAAGTCTGGTTTGTTGAGCTGAACAGCTACAGATATTTTCTGTCTCAAACCTACTTGTTCCCCACGGGCAAGGTATATCAGGGTCATCATGGTGACATATCCCAGACCGCCTATCTGTATGAGAAGTAGAATGACAAGCTGACCGAAAAATGAAAAGTATGTTCCCGTGTCCTTGACGACAAGTCCCGTGACACATACAGCCGATGTTGATGTAAAGAGGGCATCAAGGAAACTTGTCAGTTTCCCGTGTGCCTGTGATATGGGAAGCATAAGAAGAGCGGTTCCCGTTAGTATGACGGCTAAAAAGCCCATTACAATATTACGTCTTGCCTCTGTTACTGGATCCAATTTACCCTTTGCCATATTACCACCTACTTAGATACTCTGTTTGCTCCTTTGTGAGAGAGTCTATTTTAATGTTCATGCTCTGCAGTTTATATTTGGCTATCTCTATGCTGTACTCGTGTGGGAAATCATATACTTTGTTTTCCAGTTTTCCTCTGTTTTCTATGAGATATGCAAGTGCAAGCATTTGGGCAGAGAAGGAGAGGTCCATAATCTCTGCTGGGTGTCCATCACCTACAACAAGGTTGACAAGTCTTCCTTCACCAAGTAGATATACGGTATTACCACTTTTTAGCTTGTATGCCATAACATTGTCTCGGGCTTCCCACTTCTCTACGGCATTTTCTTCTAAATACTTGACATCTATCTCTACATTGAAGTGTCCGGCGTTGCTCAGTATGGCTCCATCTTTCATGGATTCCAGATGTCTACCGGTAATGACATCTTTCATGCCTGTTGTCGTAACAAAGATATCTCCAATCTTTGCCGCCTCATCCATTGTCATGACTTGGTGGCCATCGTATATAGCCTCAAGGGCCCTAATGGGGTCTACCTCAGTGACTATGGTATGGGCTCCCATGCCCTTCATGACCCTGGCAACCCCACGTCCGCACCAGCCATAACCGGCTATGACTACGGTTTTACCTGCAATGAGTAGATTGGTGCCTCTGGATATGGCAACAGGCACACTTTCACCAGTTCCGTACCTGTTGTCAAACAAATGCTTGATGTATGCATCGTTGAGTGCTATAAGGGGATATGGCAGTTTGCCGGCCTGGGCAAGGGCACGGGCTCTATGCACACCTGTTGTTGTCTCTTCAGATGCTCCCCATATGTCCTTTGATAGATGTGGCATTTCATTGGCTACGGTCGTTGTCAAGTCAAGACCGTCGTCAAGTATGAGGTTGGGTTCTATGCGAAGAACATTCCTCTGGTTTTCCATATATTCTTCTGGTGTCTCTCCACGCCATGCAAACACCTCAATACCGGCATCGGCAAGGGCTGCTGCCACATCATCTTGGGTAGACAGTGGATTTGACGATGTTATGGCAACAAATGCCCCCAATTCTTTTAGTGTTAGGGCAAGATATGCTGTCTTTGCCTCAAGGTGTATAGACATACCTATGCGAACGCCTTTGAATATGCCTTTTTCTTCAAGTGCTTTTTTGATAAGGGGCATAACTTTCATGTGAGATTTTACCCAGTTTATCTTTTTCCAACCATGTGGTGCCAGTGATATATCTTTAACATGTGCCACCATAATCCCTCCCTTCATACCATAAGTTTAGCACGAGGTATATATTTACCTATAAACTGGCATGTTATTGTATCTTATATAAAAGATGGAGGTGAATATATGTACAACATATATGGAAAAAAGATTAATTTGCGAAAGTGGCAAAGAGAGGCAGTAGAATATCTCTCTTCTCATATGGATGGAAAACATATGCTTGCTGTTGTAGCACCAACAGGTGCCGGTAAGACACCTGTTGCCTATGAGATGATGAAAAGAGGACTTCAGCAGGGAAGAAGGGTGATATATGCATCTCCCCTGAAGGCCATTTCTAATGAACGGTTTATGGAACTGAAGTATTCTATGCTTGAAGGGGTAGAGCCCGGTATTATTACCGGTGATGTTGATGTTAATTCTTCAAGTCAGCTGCTTATGGTGACAACAGAGATATTGAGAAATTCTCCCGGAATGATGCAACATTCTCTTGTTGTGTTTGACGAGGTGCATTATGTGTCTATTAGTCCCGATAGGGCCCGTACATTTGCCGAGGTCCTTCTTATGATGGGCGAAGCAGATATGGACGCCATACCTATGCTACTAACGGCCACTCTGGCCCCAACAAGGGAGGAAATGGATGAGGTGCTGGAGTTTTTATCATCACTGGCGGCCAAAGAGCCTGCTCTGTATGTGCATACAAAGAGGCCGGTGCCTCTGAAGGTGCCAAGAAACCCATTTTCTATGAAGAAACTCAGAAAGGCTCTGGTGTTTGTCAATTCTTATAAAGAGGCATTTGAGGTGGCACGAAAGATAGCATCTTATAGAGTCCCTGTGAGGAGCAAATGGAAAAGGTTTAAGGAGATTCTGGAAGATGTCGGTGGTGAACGCTCTGGATATATCAGGGCTAAGCTCATAAAGAGAGGGGTAGGTATGCACCATGGTAATCTTCTACCCGGTGAGAAGATAGCCATGGAGATAGCTTTTAGAGAAGGTGTAGTTGATGTTGTTGTGGGTACAACAACGCTGGCATATGGTGTTAACATGCCAGCCGATGTTGTTGTGTTTAACTCGTCGCGTAGATACGATGGAACACCTTATACTGCCAATGAGTTTCTGCAGATGGCGGGAAGGGCGGGAAGACCGGGACTGTCTGATGTTGGCCTTATTGGCGGATTTAAAAAGAGCGTGCACAAGTGGGTGGCCCGTATGCTTAAAGAGGCAAAACCCCAGTTTGTGCTTCTGCCCCAGCCATCTCCCAGACCATTTGTAGAGGCAGTGTATGAAACAGGGAAAACAGATAAAAAGACCATGAGAAAGGTGGCCAGGCAGGAGAATGCCTTTCTTGCCAGTATTACATATGGTGCTGAGCCTATGAAGGTGTTCCCCGCTGACTATAGACGCGTGGCAGCTGTTCTTCTTGGCCTTTCACAGCAAACGGGCATTCCTATAAATCAGTTTGCCGGTCATGTGCTCAAGGCTTGGGGCGATGAGCTTATGGAGGGTTGGAGAGAAGGTCGCTCTTGGTTCTTTGAAACAGGTCTTCCATATATTGCGGGTGGTTGGAATGGTGTATATTATGAGATAGATGCCTACCCACTGATTGCCCTGCCACTGCTTGAGGAGAAGATGGAGAAGGGTGGTATCAGTGGTAAGACACTGTATGCTGCAAGGCAGAGACTAAAATGGTTAAAATCTATAAATAGGAGAGATCCAGAGCTGTTTAGGGTGTTTGCCCTTGAAGATGCGGAGGATGTTGTAGAGTCAGTAGACCCACTGAAGGAAAGACTTGAGGTGGCAGAAGAAGACTAAGGTTGTTTTCTTTCATTAATGATTTAAAATAGTAGCATAGTAGTTGAAAGGGGGCGCTTGATATGGCAGTAGTAAAGATTGAAGGTAAAGAGTATGAGTTTGAGGGACAAAAACAGCTATTTGAGTTTGTGCCTGTGAGCAAGAAGAAGAAAATTATTGCGGCAAAGGTTGATGGCACACCAGTTGACCTTTCCTATACAGTAACAGGTGGGGAGAATGTAGAGTGGATTTATATTGACAGTGAAGAAGGTCTTGATATCCTCAGACACTCTGCAGCCCACATTATGGCTCAGGCTGTTAAGCACCTGTATGGCAACGAGGTAAAGCTTGGTGTAGGTCCAACCATAAAAGATGGTTTCTATTATGATATGCTGGTACCCGATGGTATATCTGCTGAAGATCTTCCCAAGATAGAGGAAGAGATGAAAAATATTGTCAAGGCAGATTATCCATTTGAGCGTATGGAAGTTTCCAAAGAAGAGGCCAGACGCATTATGAAGGAGGCCGGAGAGATTTTTAAGCTTGAGATTATTGACGATATAGAGGGCGATACAGTGTCTCTGTATAAGCAGGGAGACTTTGTAGACCTATGTCGTGGTCCACACATTCCCTCTACTGGCTTCCTGAAACACTTTAAGCTTCTGTCTGTTAGCGGTGCATACTGGCGTGGAGACGAAAACAGGGAGATGCTAACCCGTGTGTACGGCACTGCATGGGCCAAGAAAGAAGACCTTGAGGCATATCTTCACCAGCGTGAGGAGGCCATACGCAGAGACCATAGGAAGATAGGTAAGGAACAGGACCTGTTTTCTATTCAGGAGGATATTGGTCCTGGTCTTGTGCTGTGGCATCCCCGTGGTGGTATGGTGCGTAAAGTTATTGAAGATTTCTGGAGAGAGGTTCACTGGCAGAGGGGATACGACTTTGTTTATACGCCACACATAGCAAAGATTCACCTGTGGGAGATATCTGGACACCTTGACCACTATAGGCAGAATATGTTCCCACCAATGGATGTTGAGGGACATGAGTATATGGTCAAGCCTATGAATTGCCCATTCCATATTCAGATATACAAGAGTAGACAGCGTTCTTATAAGGAGCTTCCTCTGAGATGGGCAGAGATGGGTACCGTCTATAGATATGAAAAGAGCGGTGTGCTCCATGGACTTTTAAGGGTTAGAGGTTTCACCCAAGATGATGCCCATATCTTCTGTACCCCAGACCAGATAGAAGACGAGATTAAGGGCGTGCTTGACCTTGCCCTGTTTATGTTCCGTACATTTGGATTTGACGAGTATGATATAGAGCTCTCTGTTAGAGACGATGCCAACAAGAAGGGTTATGTGGGTGAAGACGAGATTTGGGAGATAGCAGAAAAGGCCCTTGTTAAGGCTCTGGAAGATATGAAACTGCCTTACAAGAGAATGGAAGGTGAGGCCAAGTTTTACGGTCCGGCCATTGACATCAAGCTGAAAGATGCCATTGGTCGTAGTTGGCAAGCTGCAACAGTGCAGCTGGACTTCAACCTACCAAGACGCTTTGGTATGACATATATTGGCCCTGATGGTAAAGAGCATGAGCCAGTTATGATCCACAGGGCGCTGCTTGGTTCCTTTGAACGTTTCTTTGGAACACTTATTGAGCAGTATGCAGGGGCATTTCCTACATGGTTACATCCAGAACAGGTTGTAGTTATACCAATAGCCGATGCCCAGGTAGACCGTGCTAAAGAGATATATAATACCCTCCGTGGTGAGATGATAAGGGCTATTATAGACCTTGATACAGGTGCCAAGCTGGGTGCCCGTATTAGAAAGGCCCAGCTGATGAAGATACCATATATGCTTGTTATAGGTAACCGTGAGATGGAGGCAAATACTGTTGCCGTAAGACACAGACATCTGGGAGATGTTGGTACTATGTCTGTAGACGAGTTTGTAAAGAACATCAAAAAGGAGATAGCAGATAGAGAGAGAACACCATCTTGGATTAAGAAATAAGGAGAGGAGCCTGCTATGGCAAATGTGCTTAAGCTCAGTTTGTATACCTCTGAGCCACCGAGCGGTTGGATTTATGACTTATATGAAAATGAAGAGCACCCTGACCGCGGGTGGCTCTTTTATGCTTTAAGAGGTGTTGAGGAAGGTGATGTTGACGCTCTTGTAGAAGAATTTTTAGACGGTTCTGATGACATGTTTGAGTTTATTAAGCAGTGGCTTGAGTCTCTTCATAAGAAAAAGCGTGAAGAGGGGAAGAAGGCACAAGGTGTTATACTGTGGTTTTCTGAAGGGAAGGTGCATGCCTTTCCTTTAGGAGGTCTTCATGTCTTCCAAAATGCCCCACATAGAAAACGATGCTTGACAGACCCTATATACGACTTTACTCATTATCTTAGATGGAAAGTATTTTCTCCCGGAGATGAAAAGTATAGAGTATCGTACTCTATATATCCCATTACCGGTGAAGATAGCTTTGACATCATGCTTAAAGATGGCTCTAAACCATGGCGTATTACTGTAGATGCATTTCAAGATGTGTGGAAATCGGGGGAGAAGAAAAAGAAGAAAAGAGTGTCTCCCAAGATTGCAGCACGGAAATATGGACACAGGGCATCGGTGTGGGTGACATTACTGCTTATATTCTTTGTTGGAGTGTGGTATATTTGGTATCATCATTCGCTACAACTTAACACGCAGAAGCAGGTAGAACATACATCTACTCAGACAACATCGTCAACGGGTAGTGCTACAGGCTCAGGTATCAGTTTTATTGAACCTTTGTCTCTTTGGAGTCTTTCTTCTCTTGCCGATATAGCCACTCAGACCTATACCGATGTAAAACTACCATTTGGCACAGTATGGGATATGGCCTCTGTGAAGTGGACCGATGGCACATATTTCATTGCATTTACCAACGATGTGGGGTCTGCACTGAGAATAGCCTTTGACATTTCTGGTGATATTCCCAAGTATCTTGATAAGTGGCATAAGGCTACGACGATTTCCAGATCGGCCATTGAGGGTGTTAACTGGAATAGCCCTAAGACATTTGTTAGCCCGGATTTGGCTGGAGGAAAACTTGTTCTAAAGTCTACATTTGTCAATTCCTCTTGGGGAACATTTGATGGTTTGTCTGATGCTTTTCTTGACAAGTTAAGAGATGTCTCTATACAGGCAGAGAACTACGATACGACAATTGCTTTACTTACTGACGATAAAGTATATCTTTACAGCGGTCGTGTTGGTGGTACATTTAAACAGCTGAGGATGCCTATTGCGTTGCCAGAAGGTTATAAAGGCGAAAGAATATATCTCTCACCTGCTGGTGATGTGTATGTTCTTGCTTATAGAAATGTCAGAGAGAAGAAGAAATATGCGCTTGTGGTTATGAGGGCATCAGATGATTTTGTACCCGATAATCTCATTATAGAGAAGACGGAAAAGTTGCTTGATAACCTTAGTGCCACATTTATTGGGGCACCGTATTTGTGGAAAGAGGGTGTGGTAGCATTCCCAGTGTCTGGTCCTAAAGATGGTTTGGCACTGATTAATATAGTGACATGGAAGGCTACACTGATTGAGGGAAGAGGTGTAATATATCCTCTGAGTGATGACAAACTTGGGGTTGTATTTCAATCATTCTTCTCGTTGTGGGATTTAGAAAGGAGGGACTAATGTGGCGAAGCGTACGGCAATGTACGACCTCCACAAAGAATTGGGGGCTCGTTTCACGGAGTTTGGGGGATGGGAGATGCCTGTCCGCTACACAACAATTAAGGAGGAACACATGGCGGTTAGGCGAAATGCCGGTGTGTTTGATTTGTCCCATATGGGAGAAATTAGGGTTAAAGGTCAAGATGTCGTAGATTTCTTGGGGTATGTTTTGCCTTCCCGTGTAAAGAGTGTTAAAGTGGGCAAAGCAGTGTATACACCAATGCTCAATGAAAATGCCGGTATTGTTGATGATTTGATTTTCTATCGTATTGCCGATGATGAGTATCTACTTATTGTCAACGCATCTAATGTGGAGAAAGACTTTGCACACCTTGCTAAACATGTGGGAGAAAGAGATGTAGAGCTTATTGATGAATCTGCAGAGTGGTCTCTTGTTGCCATACAGGGACCTAAGGCAGAAGATATTGTTGCCAAAGTAGCCGAAGGGGTGAATGTGCGTGAGATACCATTCTTTGGTTTTGCCTTTGGTAAAATTGCCGGTATGCCAGTGTCTATTGCCCGCACAGGTTATACAGGTGAGGATGGTTTTGAGATACTTGTAGAGTGGGATAAGGGGCCAGAACTAATGAAAGTACTGCTTGATGCTGGTAAAGATGAAGGTGTTCTTCCTTGTGGACTAGGTGCCAGAGATTCTTTGAGATTGGAAGCAGGTTTCCCACTGTACGGTGAAGATATGGATGATGGTACCACACCTGTTGAGGCTAACCTCATGAGATTTATTCGCATGAAAAAGAAGTCTTTTCTTGGCAAAGAGGCATTGCAGAAGAAGATAGAGGAAGATCCTCTTCTGAGAAGAACGGGTATTGTTATGCTGGACCGTGCTATTCCCCGTCATGGTAGTAAGATATATAAGGGGGATGAAGAGATAGGATATGTTTCCAGTGGAACATTTGGCCCGGCTGTTGGTGCCGGTATTGCACAGGTGTATATTCCATATACCCTTGAAAAGGGTACAGAAATTATGGTAGAAATAAGGGGAAAGCTCCACCCTGCTAAAGTTGTGGGGCTTCCTATATATCGCAAAGACTCTTAAGGAGGTGAAGAGGGGTGAATTTTCCAGAAAATTTGTTCTATTCTGAGGAGCACGAATGGGTTGAGAAAATTGGTCCCAAAAAGGTGCGTGTAGGTATTACAGATCACGCTCAGTCTGAGCTTGGTGACATTGTATTTGTTGAGCTTCCAGAGATTGGAAAGGAGCTTACTGCTGGAGATACATTGGCGGTCGTAGAATCTGTTAAGTCTGCTGCCGATGTTTACAGCCCTGTCAGTGGTAAAGTTATTGAAGTTAACGAGGAACTGAATGATCGCCCCGAGCTTATTAACGAGGATCCATATGGGGACGGTTGGATTGCCGTCTTGGAGCTTGAGGATCCTTCTGAGCTTGACAACCTTATGACAGCCGATGAATACAAGAGAATGATAGGGGAGGAATGATATATGAGATACACACCTCATCGTCCGAACGAAATAGATGAGATGCTTCGGACGATTGGGGTGAGCAGTATAGACGACCTCTTTAAAGATATACCAGAGCAGTTGAAAGAAAAGGCAGAGGGAGCTTTTCAAGCTCTCTCTGCCCCTATGACAGAGAAGGAACTGAGCTTTTACATGGACAACCTTGCCGATGAGAATTATGATTTGTTTGAAGTTGTCTCTTTCATGGGGGCCGGTGTATATCCACACTATGTGCCTTCTGTTGTAGATACTATTTCTTCGCGAGGAGAGTTCTATACTGCTTACACCCCTTATCAGGCTGAAGCATCTCAGGGATCACTTCATGTCTCATTTGAGTGGCAGACGTATATTGCCAGATTGACCGGTATGGATGTGGCTAACGCATCTATGTACGATGCCGGTTCAGCTACTGCAGAAGCTGTCTACATGGCTATTCGTATCCACCGTGGTAAGAGAAACAAGGTTATTATTGCCTCTACACTTCATCCAGAAATTAAAGAAGTGCTGAAGACATATCTTGAACCCAAGGGCACTATTATAGAAGAGATTCGCTATGATAAAGAAACAGGTCGTATAGATGTAGAACATCTAAAAGATCTTGTAGATGAGGATACCCTTGCTGTTATTGTTCAGTCTCCGAACTTCTTCGGTATTATTGAAGATGAGAAAGATGCCGTTGAGATAACCCATGAGAAAGGAGCTTTATATATAGCCACTATTCTTGAGCCTCTTGCCTACGGGCTTATTAAGCCAGCCGGCTACTATGGTGCCGATATTGTTGTAGGTGATGCCATAGGTCTTGGGAACTATCCTGCCTATGGTGGTCCCGGGGTTGGTTTTCTTGCAACGAGAAGCAAGTATATTAGACAGATGCCGGGTAGACTTGTTGGTGAGACAACAGATGTTGAGGGAACAAGAGGCTATGTGCTGACACTGCAGACAAGAGAACAGCATATTAGAAGGGCAAAGGCCACATCTAATATTACCTCTAACCACTTCCTGATGGCCTTGAGGGCCACGGTGTATATGGCCCTTCTTGGTCGCACGGGCTTCAAGAAACTGGCATATGTTAACTACAAAATAGCCCACTATGCCAAGGAGAAACTTGAGGCCATTGAAGGTGTAGAGGTGCCATTTAGTGGTCCATTCTTTAACGAATTTACTGTGAAACTGCCTGTTTCTGCCCAGCATGTATTTGATCATATGGCTGCTGAGGGTATTTACCCCGGTGTGCCACTGCACAGGTTCTTTGGCCCTGCCTATGAAAATTACATGCTTATTGCCACAACAGAGCTTCACAGCAAAGAGGATATTGATGGGCTTGCCTCCCACCTGTTGGAGGTGATTAAGAATGGCTGATAAGATACTGGAATATCTCATATTTGAGCTTGATGGGCTTGGTGAGTCTACATATGAGGTAGATGACCCTATTGGAGATGATTTTTCTGTTGATGTGCCAGAGGAACTTATGAGAGATGACCTGCCTTTTCCCGATGTACCGGAGGTGGAAGTTGTTAGACACTATACAAGACTATCTCAGCTGAATTTCTCTGTTGATACGGGCTTTTATCCACTGGGTTCTTGTACAATGAAGTACAATCCTAAGATTCATGAGCATGTGGCATCTGATGCCAGATTTGCCATGCTTCATCCGTACCAGCCCGATGAAGATGTTCAGGGAGCATTGGCTGTAATGTATCACCTGTCAGAGCTTCTTCAGGAGATTACTGGTATGGATGCCATTTCACTCCATCCGGCAGCCGGTGCCCACGGTGAGCTGACAGGTACATTTATTGCCCGTGCTTACTTCAGACATAAAGGTGAAACGCAGAGACATATAGCTATTATTCCTGATAGTGCCCATGGCACAAATCCTGCATCTGCTGCAATGGCAGGCTTTGATGTTATAGAGGTTAAGTCTAACGAAAAAGGGCAGGTTGATATGGATGCCCTTCGTGAAATTGTTGGTAAATATGGTGATGAGATAGCTATTATTATGCTTACCAACCCCAATACACTTGGTGTATTTGAAGAGAACATTTTGGAGATTGCAGAGCTTATTCACGGTGTGGGAGGTCTTCTTTACTACGATGGTGCTAACCTCAATGGTATTCTTGGTATGGCAAGACCCGGTGATATGGGCTTTGATATTGTGCATCTGAACCTTCACAAGACATTCTCTGCACCACACGGTGGAGGTGGTCCTGGTAGTGGTCCTATTGGTGTGAAAGAGCACCTGAAAGACTTCTTGCCAGTGCCTACCGTGATATATGACGAAGAGAGTGGTATGTTTAAGCTAAACTATGATATACCACACAGCATTGGTAGAATGAGAATGTTCCATGCCAATTTCTTGGTGCTTTTAAAGTCTTATATGTATATAATATCTTTGGGCGGCGAAGGCCTCAGACAGGTGGGAAGACTCGCGGTACTCAATGCCAACTATTTGGCAGCCAAGGTAAAGAAATACTTCCCAATACCATATGGAGAATTATATAAACATGAGTTTGTTGCCACTGGTAAGGTTCTAAAAGACCAGGGAGTGAAGACGCTGGATATTGCCAAGAGACTCATAGACTTTGGTGTGCATCCACCAACCATTTATTTCCCACTAATTGTGTCTGAGGCGTTGATGATAGAGCCTACTGAGACAGAAACAAAATACAACCTTGATATGTATGCAGCGGCACTGGAGACAATATTTAGGGAGGCCCATGAGAATCCGGAAATGCTTCATAGTGCTCCGAATAATGCCCCTATCGGTAGGCTTGACGATGTAAAAGCCGTCAAACAGCTGAAAGTTGTATACACAGAGGAAGAGTAAAGTAGGGAGGGATTAATGTTGGATGAAATGAAGAAGCGTCTTGCTATGTATCTAAAGACGAACTATAAATACAACGAGCTAAGGAAACTGGGTAAAGACATTGGTGTGTCTAAGCTGGGTAGTTTAACAAAGGCAGAGATGTCTGAAAGGATAGCAACATATGTCTTAGAGAATACTGAAGAGGCCCTTTTATCTTTAAAAGACCATGGATATAACGATATTTATAAATTTGTGAAGGATTTGCTCCAGGAGGCTGAGGCAGAGGAAGATGTCCAGCCTCCTGTTTCTGAAGAGGCAAAAGAGACGGAGAAAGTCAAAGAAGATACTGCAGAAGAAGTAGAAAAAGAAGAGAAGTCTACGAAGACAGCTGAGAAGAAGTCAGAGAAGAAAAGTGCCCATGTGGAGGTAAAAGACCGCACATTTGAAGAGAAAGGCATTCTTGTATTGAAACGGAATAAGGACAATAGGGGGCAACAGAAAGAACAATGGTTTTTAAAGGTTACTAAAGGCACACCACCAAGGTGGATGGATGTTTATGTGTCTCCTAAGCAGGTGGCAAGGTTTAACCTTCGCCCCGGTGACGAAATAGAGGGCCTTATGAGAGATCCACATCCGGGGGAAAACTATCATTCTCTTCTCCAGATACACAAGATTAACCGTATACCTGTAGAAGAGTTTGATAAGAAGTATAAAAAGAGACCAGAATTTGAAGAACTGACGCCCATCTTCCCCGAAGAGCGTTTTAACCTCTATTTGGGACCTAAAGTGCTAACGACCCGTATCATTGACCTGTTTTCACCTATAGGTAAAGGTCAGCGTGGGCTCATTGTTGCCCCTCCAAAGGCAGGTAAGACCACGATTATCAAGGATATTGCCAAAGCTATTACGAAAAATCACCCCGAGGTTGAGGTTATTATCTTGCTTATAGATGAGAGGCCTGAAGAAGTTACCTATATGAGGGATAATGTACCCAAGGCCAAAGTTATTGCATCTACATTTGATCTTGAGCCTACTTATCATGAGCAGGTGGCAGATATTGTACTGAACTATGCCAAGAGACAGGCGGAGATAGGTAGAGATGTGCTTATTCTGCTTGATGGCATTACCCGTATGACAAGGGCATATAACCTCAACTTACCGGCTTCTGGTAGGACCCTCTCAGGTGGTCTTGATCCTGCGGCCTTTATGGGACCCAAGCGTTTCTTTGGTGCTGCCAGGAACTTTAGAGAGGGAGGTAGCCTTACTATATTGGCTACAGCGCTTGTGGAGACTGGTAGTCGCATGGATGAGGTTATCTTTGAAGAGTTTAAAGGAACGGGTAATATGGAACTGGTACTTGATAGAAAATTGGCTGAAAGGCGTATATATCCTGCTATTGATGTGCACCGCAGTGGTACGAGACACGAGGAAAAGCTATACAGTGAGGATGAGCGTAAAGCTGTCTGGTATCTGAGGCGTATTCTCAGTGAAAGGGATAACATGGCAGCACTTCAGGAGCTTATCAATTACCTAAAAGAAACAAATACCAATGAGGAATTTCTTGGTCTTATGATGAAAACACTTAAAGGGTGATGTATCGGTGATAAGGGTAAAGCTCCTTGCACACACACCAAACCCAGATGCTGTTGTTTATTATGCTACGAAACTGACATACACTACGGATGAGCCACTACAGATGTGGGATGAGATACTAACCCACAAAGATGAGCCCAAATATAAAAGGCGCATGAAAAAACTTATACACACTGTTTTAAAGCGAGGCCATCATAGTGTGCTTGAGCATGCAAATTTCACATTTATAGTTGATGGGTGCAGTAGAGTATGCACCCATCAACTTGTTAGGCATAGAATAGCCTCCTATAGTCAGCGGTCTCACAGATACACCGAGATAAATGATGAAGCTTTTCAGGTGCCACCTACTATTGCAAATAGTGAAGAGGCTATAGCCCTTTATCGGGAGCATATCGGTAAGTCTGTAGACATTTATCATAAACTCATTGACATGGGCATACCCAGAGAAGATGCCCGTTTTCTCATTCCTCAAGCTGTGGCATCGCCTATTATGGTGACGATGAATGCCAGAGAGCTTATCCACTTTTTTGGTCTTAGACTTTGCACCCATGCCCAGTGGGAAATAAGGCAGGCTGCGGCTTTGATGCTAAATGAGGTAAAAAGGGTTGCTCCTATAATATTTGATGGTGTGGGACCAAGATGTGTTATGCTGGGATATTGTCCTGAAGGTGATGAAGAGTGTTATATGAATGTCGTTTTAACACAGAAAGGGAGAGGTGAAGATAGTGCTTCCTGAAGAGATTCTTATAAAAAAGTGCAAAGAACTTGTAAGTGAATATGAAAATATAGAGCGTCAGCTTAGCGATCCTTCTACATATTCCGACCAAAACAAAATGGTAGAACTGTCCCGTAAGAGAAAGGCTCTTCAGAAGGTAGTGCCTACGGCTAAAAGGTATCTAGAACTTATACAGCGTAGAGAAGAAGCAAAGCAGATTCTTGAAGAAGAAACTGATGAGGATATGCTGGAACTTGCCAAAGAAGAATTGAAAGAGGTAGAAAAAGAGCTTGAGGAGATGGAAGAGAAACTTCCAGATGTATTGGTTCCACCTGACCCTGATGATGAGCGTAATGTCATTATGGAAATTCGTGCCGGCGTTGGGGGTGAAGAGGCAGCTCTGTTTGCTGGAGACCTCTTTAGAATGTATTCTCGCTATGCCGAGCGTAAGGGGTGGGCGGTAGATGTGCTTTCGGTCAATGAGACTGACCTTGGTGGTATTAAAGAGATTACATTTGAGGTGAAAGGGGAAGGCGTGTATTCCCATCTGAAATATGAGGGAGGAGTGCACAGGGTTCAGCGTGTGCCTGTTACAGAGTCTGGCGGTAGAATACATACCTCTGCTGCATCGGTTGTTGTTATGAAAGAACCAGATGAAGTGGAAATTGATATTAAACCTGAAGATATTGAAATGGAGACATTTCGCTCAGGTGGGAAAGGTGGCCAACACCAGAATAAGCGTGAAAGTGGTGTGAGACTTATACATAAACCTACAGGTATTACCGTTGTTGTTACCACTGAGAGGTCTCAGCATCAGAATAGGGCTAAAGCTATGAAGATTTTAAAGGCGAGAGTATACCAGATGATGCAGCAACAACAGGAACAAGAGGTGTCTGCACTTCGTCGCTCTCTTGTGGGGTCTGGTGATAGAAGTGAGAAGATTCGTACCTATAATTTCCCACAAAGCCGTGTGACAGACCATCGCATAGGTCTAACACTGTATAATCTGGATGCCATACTTGACGGTGACCTTGATGAGTTGGTGCAAGCACTGAGGGTAGCAGAGACAAAAGACAAACTACAGAGTATATCCCAGAGTTGATGGATGTTTTTTCTGCACGGAAAGTTATCAAAGAAGCCCTCTTGCATACTTATGGCACAGTTTATGAATATGATGTATGCTTTGTTCTAAAGTATTGTTTTGGCTTGTCCTCGTGTTGGGCTGCATCTACGGATATAGGTGATATCTGGGTGCAAAAGGTTGCTCGCGATATTAGGCAAGGTATTCCCATACAGTATATTTGTGGGATAGAAGAGTTTAAGGGGAAACCCTTTCTTGTGTTTCCCGGTGTTTTTATTCCCCGTGAGGAGACAGAGGACCTTGTAGATATAGCCATTGATGCCGTGCCTCGGGGAAGCCGTATACTTGAGATAGGTGTGGGAACAGGAGTTATAAGTATTTCTCTACTTATGAGTAGACGAGATATTATGGCCATGGGGGTAGATATTAATCCTTTGGCTGTTATCAATACTTTTACCAATGCAAGAAGGTTTGAAGTAGATAGTCGCCTTCAGTTGTATCATGCCGATGTGTTTTCTTTGATAGAAATGCCAATGTCTTTTGATTTTGTTTTATCTAATCCTCCATATCTGCCAGATAGCGATAGGTTGACTATAGATGAACTTGTCAGTAAAGAACCAGAAAGTGCACTTTATGGTGGATTTACTGGTGTTGAGTTTATACATAAGGTGATAGATATCCTTATAAAAACAGGTTTTCATGGAGGGTTGCTGTTTGAATTTGATGATACCACTCAACACTATCTTAGAAGTCATGAGAAAATGTCTGTCTCAAGGGTAAAATATTACAAAGATAGGTTTGGGAAAGAGAGGTTTGCTCTCGTATGGCTCTAATAATATCTGTTGCAGAAATAGGCAAGGTTAGAAGCAATATGGAAGATTATGTGTATCCTGCTCCTGGAACACATATGACAGTTTCACCACCATTTGCCGCTATTGTTGCCGATGGTGTTGCCGGTAGCCCATATGGAGAACGTGCCTCTCAGGCTGCTGTAGAGATTGCCATGGCGTACTTCAAAGACATGATGGATAGAGGAGTGTCTCCCAGTCTTCAGCTTATTAAGGCCATATTTGATAAGGTACAAGAGGCGCTAATATTCTTGCAAGAGGCAGATCCTTCTATGCGGGGTGCTTCAACTACTATGAGCATGGCTATATTTGATGATAGTACAGCCTATATTGGTTATGCCGGTGATTCTCCAATATTTCTTATTAGGGGACCCCGTATTAGGCGCATTGATGAGCCACATGTTGTTGGCACTTGGGTATATTCTGAGGGTAGTTTAGTGCTTAATACTACACTTGTTAATTGTATGGGGGGCTATCCTGGTATATATGCAGGTCCGGGGAAGCATGAATGTTCGCTGAAAAAGGGAGATATTATATTCTTGTCATCTGATGGTGTTACCCTTCATGTATCACCTGAAGAGATTAGAGATGCCTTTTTAGAAAAATCCCCTCGTGAGGCTGTACAGCATATCAAACATCTTGTTTATGAGCGAGGGGCATTTGACAATTTTAGCTTCGTGGTGGTTGTATGGGAGTAAGATATGCAAGGATTGGTGACCGTATAAGGGGTAGAGATACCGTTTACCTTATTGTTGATTTTATTGGTGAGGGCGGTATGGCACAGGTGTTTAAAGCCGTTGAAACCGATTCTGGTCTTAATGTTGCTGTGAAAATTATGAAACGCGAAAATTATGAGAGTGCGGATACATATCGTAGGGAGTTTGTTGTTCTTAGGGGACTAATGCACCCTTATATCGTAAAACTGTACGATTTTATTGATACGCCTGAATATGTCTATGTTGTTATGGAATATCTTCCCGGTGGTTCGTTAAAAGAGCGTATTGGTTCCGATGATCGTATGAAACTTATAGAAGATATTATTAAAGTGGCTCTTGCCATAGATTTTGCACATGCTAATGGGGTAATACACAGGGATATCAAACCTGCCAATGTCTTATACGATGAAGGAAATGAGCCCCGTATTACCGATTTTGGTATAGCCATAAATATGTTTTCCCACACTGTTAAGGGTAGGTATGCCGGTACACCGGCATATATGGCTCCAGAGCAAATAAAGGGTGAGCCCCTTGACCCGCGCACCGATATATATCAGTTAGGGCTTATGCTTTATGAAATAATGACAGGGCATTTACCGTTTGAACCTGATAATTCAAAAGAGTTTATGGATTGGATAGATAAAGGTTTGACAAGAGAACCATCTTTGTATGAAAAAAATATACCACCTGCATTTGATGAGGTATTTATAAAATCCCTGTCCTCTACAAGAGAAAATCGCTATAAGAGAGCTCTTGATTTTGCCGTTGAAGTAGTAAATGCATCACATCGTAGTGGTTTTTCTATTTCTCAAAATGTAGAGGATTTGTTTGCCGATGTTATGGCAAGAGCTGTTGTTAATGTTGAACCTGAAGAAAGTATTGTTTATATAGAAGATGAATTTGTTGGGGTGGCACCGGTTATAGTGGACAGGATATTTCCTGGCAGTAAGCACATGAAGGTTAAACGCCCGTTATTCAAAACGATAAATGCTTATGTATGGATGGAGCCAGGTGAAACTTCGTACTTTGATTTTGAGATGGAACCTTCAGATAAGAATAAAGTGGGTCCTATTAGGTTAGTAAAGCCTGTGTTTGATGCCTATACATCAGTGTATGGTTTGTATATTCTTAGCAAAGGTATCCTTGCCCGTATAAATATAGATGGTACACCGAGTATATTTGATGAAGTAGCTGTTCCCATATCTAAGGGAGGAGAACTTTTTAGACTGGGTGATGTGTTGGCAATATTGTCATCTGATGAGCTTCTTTTCCTTGATATGCCTCGGTTTCAGCTTTATCATACAGGTATTTATATAAAAGATTTAACCCGTATTGTTGAAGGGGGAGAGCATTCTTTGGCAATATTGACAACTCGCAAGGTGTTCTGGCTTCAAAAGGGAGGGGAGGTTAGACACTTTAAAGGATATTTTGAGAATGTAGCACCAGGAAACAATGTTATAGCCCTTTACAACGGTGAATATATCTCTATTATGACTCCATTTGATGAAAGGGCCCGGGTCAAAACAGATAGCTGGGTTAGGGGGATTTATATTTTAGATAAAGTGGGAGTTTTAATGATAGATTATGTCAATCATCTATCATTTGTTGACTTTGATGGTAATCTCATAGGTGAAATTATCAGTCCCTTTAAATATCCTATAGAAATGGTAAGACGTATTCGTGGAGATGCATATCTTGTTACCACAAAACACAAAGTAGCGTTGCTAATGTATGATGGGACAGAGTTTCACTTTGCAGGAAAACCAGAACCTTTGCCATCGGGAACATATACTGTTATTTTATCTATGTATGTGCCTGTTGGTCCTGTCATAGTTAGACGTAACAGATATATCTCGGTGCTGGATATCATGGGAACCAATCGTTATGTATACGATATTGGTAGGGTGCCAGGTGGATTTACCACATGGGTTAAAGGGGTTAGAACATCTGGTCCTTATATTACTATCACTTTGACCAATGATTCTGTATTTGTTTATAATGTCTTATCGTGGCAATCTTTGTGGAAAAGTTAAATATCGGGTAGATATATGCCGTATACGAGAAATGCCGTGTGAGAAACCATACGCATCTCTGGATGGGCTATACCGTGATCTCCATCTATTTCCCATTCTCTTACCAAGATCTCCATTGTTGTGATATTGAAAAAGTTATTTTCTTTTAAACTGGATACAGCCTTGGTAATCTGAGGAATGTTAGGAAGGTATAACACAATTCTACCTGAAGGTTTTAGGGCTTTTTTGATATGAGGGATAACAACCCATGGTGTAGGTAGGTCAAGAACAGCGGCATCGTAAAAAGAGTTTTCTGGTACTTCTTCTACTTTGCCAATACGCCATTCTACTGGTATATGTTCTTTCCAACCCTCAACATTTTTCATGGCCTGCATTTGATGTTCTGGCCTGACATCATATGAAACGACAAGACCTGAGGGGGCAACAGCTCTGCCGAGGAAAAGCGTAAGACTGCCTGAGCCACTACCTGCTTCAAGAACCCTATCGCCATCTTTCAAGTCAAGTAAACTGACAATGCGAGAGCTCTCTTTAGGGTATACGATCTGTGCTCTTCGTGGCATTTTTAAGACATAGTCTTCCAGTGATGGTTCCATAACAACGAATTTGGCACCCTTTGACGAAACAATATGTGTTTTACCTGCCAGTATCTCGTCGTGAATTATGGTGCCATGGTGAAAATGGCTTTTACCACCAGGTACAACATTAATGAGGAAACGTCTACCTTTTCTGTCTATTAGTAGTTTCAGATTTTTTTTCAAGCTTTCTTACCTCTCTTCCTTCTTTTATGCTCTGGTATGTCAAGAATAATCCCCACAGTGTTGCAAATACAAGTCCCCATGTTGAGCGAAATAGGAGTGCCAGTCCCGCAAATAGCATAAATGTCCCGAGGTATATGGGATGTGACTGTTCAGCATATATACCCTCTTTTAAAATCGTATCACGATGTTTTTTCATAAGTATCCAATTTTCTGTTGCCCTGCCTAATAGAAAACCGGAGTAGAAAGTAATGGCAACGCTCATGAGTCTTAGCCCTAAAGTATCTGCTACAGGGAGCTTACCTGCACCAACAGCAATACTTAAAGCAGCCGTTGTGAGTAAGACCAATTGCACAATGTTTGGTAATCTCTTTTTACCCATAGCCATTATATTATAATGGAAATGAAGGACATAAAAACATCCTTGGGGGTTGGTTAGAGTGAGACCATATTGGTACGAAGAGAGAACATGTCCTATATGTGGTAACACATTTCAAGTGAAGATTTTAAGGTCGGGTTATGCTTATAGAGTGCTTGCTATAGATGTTGATATGTTTCCCCATGTAGATGGGGAACATCCTGTACTTTATGAAGTTGATATGTGTCCCAAATGTGGCTATGCATATTACAGAAATGAGTTTGATAGGCCGCCAATAAAAGACAGGGCAGAACTTATAAAGTTTCTTGTAAAGGTGCCGGCATCTGATAAGGTTGTGGCGGCAAAACCCGATAGAGATCCTGAAGGGGCTTTAAGGATTTATCAGTGGGTATATAATCTCCTTGAATTTACAAATGCTCCTAAACATAAAATAGGACTTACACTTCATAAGATGGCGTGGATATACAGACTTATAGGAAATGATGAGAAAGAGAAGGAATATCTTGGCAAAGCATTGCAGATGTATGAAGAGGCTTTATCAAGCACAAAAGAGCGTTATCCTTCAAAAGAAATGTTTGTGAAGGTTATATATTCTGCCGGTGTTATTGCCTATATGCTGGGGTATTACGAGAAGGCCGTAAAATACCTTAATGACCTACTGAAGCTGGAACAATCTGGTCAGAAGTTATCGCCGGTGATGAGAAAACATGTGTTTGATGTGTGGCAAGATTTAAGGGGTAAGGTTGCGTCGGCAGAAAATATAGATATTGGTAAAGAGGAGAAAAGTGCTGAGGATATATCCGAAGATGCTATGCTCTCAGCGCTGAGAAATGCTTATCGCACACTGGAGGGTAAACTATCTGTAAAAGAAATGAATATATCATCTGATAAAAAATCGTTTTATACGCCTTTAAAGAGATTCTATTTGGCAATGGCTCATCTTTCATTTTTGGAACACTTCAATAAGATTGATGCCGGAAGTTGGAAGGATTTTATGAAGATGTTTTACCAGGTAATGGAATTTTTTGGTAGAACGGGAGCACGATATGCAGGTATTTCTTCAGGCTATGAAATGTTATTTGATGGCAGAAATGCTACATCGTGTATTATTATTAGTCCTGTAAGTATGGTAGAAGATTATGTGAAACAGTGTGGTGGACATACTAAAAATATAATGGTAGTTGGTATAATTGAAACAGAGGAAGATGAAGCACTTGCTTCTAATCTTGGATTTGAGGTGGTTGATGAAGGAATGTGGCTTTACGATGGACGCCTTTATCCGTGCCTTCTCTTCAAAAAGTGAGAAAGGGTGGTGGTGCAGATGAATGTGGGCATGGTAGTGTTTGGGCTTAAAGATAAGTATATGGCTGCCCCGATTGAGTATGTCAAAGAGATCTTAAAACTTGACAAGATTACCAGACTCCCCAATGCACCGGTTATCGTTAAAGGACTCATGAATGTTCGTGGTATCTTGCTTCCCGTTGTGGATGGTAGAAAATTGTTTGATGTGGAAGATAACGAAGAACTAACAGAAGAACAGAAAAAACAGATGCGTATACTTTGGGTATCTACCGGTAGAGAAGGAGAAGAGGATATAGGTATACTTGTTGACCATATACTTGGTATTTTATTTGTAGATGAAGAAGAACTCAAAGAAGTTCCGGAAGGAATGGAAGGAGCAGAAAAATTTAAGGCAAGCCTTCTTTGGAATGATAAATTTGTGCTCATGATAGATATTGATAATCTTCTTAGAGGAAGGGGGGACGGTAGATGAGCGAGATAGATATAAATGAATACCTCCCTGTGTTTATTGATGAGGCAAGGGAATATCTTCAGATTCTCAATGAAAAACTTCTTGTGTTAGAGGAGCATCCTGGTGATCTTGATGCTATTAGGGAGATTTTCCGTGCAGCTCATACGCTGAAAGGCATGTCTGCAACTATGGGGTTTACCCATATGGCAGAGGTTACCCACCTTATGGAGAGTGCCCTTCAGCCGTTTAGAGATAAAGAAGGTGCTGTGCTTCCAGAGGAGCTTATAGATATGCTATTTAGGGTTCTTGATTATCTTCAGGCACAGGTTGATAACCTTGCTGCTGGTGGTGATATTGAACCACCTGAGGAGGATCTTCTAAATGCACTAAAAGAGGCTGCATCGGGGAAAGTACCCACGGGTACAGCATCTGCATCTGAGAAAAAAGAAGAGAAACAAGAGGCTAAAAAAGAGACATCAGGAGAGCCTATACAGTTTGAGCTTAACGATTATGACATCCTTGTTATTGAAGATGCCGTAAAAGCTGGTAATGTTGTTGCCAAGATACATGTCCGTATGCGCGAAGGTACCATGATGAAGAGTGTACGTGCCTACATGGTTGTAAAAACCATTGAAGATCATGAGGGAGAGGTTGTTAAATCCGTTCCCCCTGCGGAAGATATTGAACAAGAAAAGTTTGATAGAGATATATTCTTCTTGGCCATATTCCCACAGGGAACAAATGTTGATGAGGTAAAGAAGAAAATTGAGTTAATAGCAGAAATTGAAAGTGTAGAGGTGGAAGTTATAAAAGATGTTGAAGCTCTGAAACAGACCGAGGAAAAGCCTACAGAAGAGAAAAAAGAAGAAAAGCATGGAGAAGTACAGCCGCAAGTACAAGCTCAGAAGGCTGCTGCCAAGGGAGAAAAGAAGGAGAAAAAAGGAGAGCATAAGGAAAAACATCACATAGAACAGCTTATTCGTGTACCACTGTCTAAGCTTGATAAACTCATGAACCTTGTAGGTGAGCTTGTCATCTACAGAACAGAACTTCAGGTGGCCAAAGAGAAAAACTCTCAGGAGGCCCTTGAAGGTGTTATTGAGCGTATAGGTAGATCTATCATTGAGCTGCAGAATGAGGTTATGTCTATGCGAATGACTCCCATGGCCTTTGTTTTTCGTAGATTCCCCAGAATGGTAAGGGACCTTGCTAAGAGGTTTGGTAAAAAGGTTGAGTTTATTATAGAAGGTGAAGAGACAGAAATAGACAGATCTATTCTTGATAAGCTGGGTGATCCCCTTGTTCACCTGCTGAGAAATGCCATTGACCACGGCATTGAAACACCCGAAGAGAGAGTAGCTAAGGGGAAACCTGAAGAAGGACACTTATGGCTTAGAGCGTATGCTGAAGGTAACTATGTATTCATAGAGGTTGAAGATGATGGTAGGGGTATTGACCCAGATAAAGTTAAGCAGAAGGCAATAGAGAAAGGGCTTATATCCCCTGAAGAAGCAGAGACTCTTACCAAGAGGGAAATTTATGAGCTTCTATTTAGACCTGGTTTCTCCACAGCTGAGAAAGTTACCGATGTATCTGGTAGAGGTGTAGGGCTTGATGTTGTTAAGGCTGTTATAGAACAATTGGGAGGTAGTATTGAAATACAGTCTGAACTTGGTAAAGGCACGAAGTTTATTTTAAGACTGCCTCTGACACTGGCTATTATTACAGCACTGCTTGTTACCGTTGGTGATGAGGTATATGCTATACCTCTTGGTAGTGTTGATGAGGTTGTTGAGAAAGACGACCGTATGAAGAAGACTCAAGTTGGAGAGGTGTTCATACTCAGAGGTGATGTGCTACCTGTTTACTATCTCAAAGATGTATTCAAAGTGCCAACAGCCGGTGAGGGACAACATCTTGTTGTTGTTAGAAGTGCTGGTACTCGTGCGGCTATTGTAATAGATGACCTTATAGGACAGCAAGAAATCGTTATCAAGCCACTTAAAGGCAAATATGTTGGTGTACCGTATATCTCTGGTGCTACAATATTAGGTGATGGTACTATTGCGCTGATTACAGATCTGACACAGCTGCTTATGGGAGGTAGAGAATAGTGGATTTTGATAAGCTGATAACCCAAAACCCTCTGTTTATAGATGCCTTTAGGGAGATAAATAATATAGGCTCTGGTAATGCTGCTTCGGCAGTGGCTTCAATGATAGGGCAAAAGGTTGATATTACTGTTCCATCTGTTATTGTTGAGAAAATACCCAATGTCATTGAGAAAATAGGTGCGCCTGACGAAGTTGCCTTTGGTGTGCAGTTAACATATGAGGGGGAACTTGATGGTGTTATTCTTCTTGTATTTAAAGAAGACACCGTAAAAAAATTAGCAAAGCTATTGATGGGTATGGAAGTGGAAGAGATAGACGATATGACGATCTCTATGATTCAGGAGATAGGCAATATCGTTTCGGCCTCGTTTCTTAATGCTATAGCTACATTCTTTAGTGTGCAAATATTGCCTTCACCACCATCTGCCGCATATGATATGTTACAGGCTTTGCTCAATCTGGCACTTGCCAGTATTGCCGCAGAAACTGACTATGCGTTGGTGGTGAAGACAGAATTTGTTATAGGTGATGATGAAACCAATAAGGCAGAAGGATGGATAGTTAATGTTCCTTCGCCTGACAGCTTCATTAAACTACTAAAACTTATGGGACTGCTGGGTGATGAGGATGTTGAATAATAAGAATATTGTGCATGTAGGTATCGGTCAAAGCTTTGTGCTCAAGAAGACAGGAATATTAATGGCAATAGGCTTGGGGTCATGTGTGGGGGTGGGTATGTACGATCCCGTTGAAAAAATCGGTGGGATGGTACATATTCTACTTCCCGATTCTAAAGTGGGTAAACCAACCGACTTACCGGGTAAGTTTGCAGATAAAGGTGTGCCACATTTGCTTGATATGATGCTTGAGGCTGGTGCCAAGAAAGAGAGACTCATTGTAAAGATCGCCGGTGGTGCCAGTATGTTTAAGACATCTCAATCGCCTATTATGGATATAGGTTCAAGAAATGTTGCCGCAGTGAAGAAAGTGCTTAAGGAGTTGGGTTTACCGCTACACGGTGAGGCAGTAGGAGGTAACGAGGGAAAAACCTTTATTTTAGATGTTGCCACCGGCAAATTTTATGTCAGAACAGTTAGGGGAGGCCAGGTAGAAATATAGTGATATGAAGAAGATATTATATTTTTGGGGACTATTTATACTACTTGGCAACATCTTTGTCCTACTTGCTTTTGTCTACGGAAAATTAACTGTATATAAGTTGTCTATATATCTTTCGTTAAACGTTGCTATTGCTGCTATACTAGCCCGCGTTGTAGCCACTGTTGTTGAAACTTATGAAGAATATGTATATCAGAAGAAACTGGCAGAGGTTGAGGAATATATTGAAAAATTGAGGAAAGAAAAAGAGGAAGAGGAGCAGAAGAAATGGGAGGCTATTAGTGTTGATGACATTGTTGAGGCTCTAACGACTTTGGGCAAAGAGCATATAGTGGAGGAAAAGTGATATGGCTATGGATAGAGAAGAAATGGTACGCAAGTATCTGGAGCTGGTGGAGAAGGTTGTAAGAAAATTTTCTTATACCAGTTTGCCTCCTCGTATAGATGAAGATGACCTCAGGTCTGAGGCATTGCTCGCCTTGTTGAAGTCCATAGATACATATAATCCCAATAAAGGTGTTCCCTTTGAGGTATATGCCTACCGCAATATGCGTAATGCTATAGTAGATTTCTTAAGGAAGCAAGGGTATTTTAGCCGTGCCCAATATGATAAGTACAAAGACATGGAAGAAAAGTATATGCACGGTGAGATAACCGAGGCCGAATTTGATTCTCTTGAAGGTGTTGCAGAGTTGTCACTTGAGTCTTACCTTATGCGTGTATATGAAGAGTTTCCTTCACGAAGCAATATTGAAGAAGAAATAGCCAGAGAAGAGCTTATCAAGGTTGTAGCCGAGGCTATAAAAAAAGAACTTGATGAGAAAGAAAGGCTTATTATCACACTACGTTATTATGAGGGTTTGGCTTTTAAAGAAATTGCCCACATCTTAGATATATCCCCATCCCGCGTGTCTCAACTGCATACTAAAGCACTAATGAAACTAAAAAATTATGTAAAGGAGAGGTATAAGGGATGGGTTCCCTATTAGGATATCTCGTCGTTAAGGCAGTAAGAGAGCTGGTATATATGGGTGGTATAGGAGTCTTCAACGAGTTTGGTATCCCTCAAGAGTTTCGCTACACAGACCCGGTGGAACCGACAGAAGTGCAGAGAATTCTCTTTGGCGACAGCTTAGACCTTGCTGTGAGGGTGAAAGTTGTTGGAGAGTCGCTTATTAAGGAATTGTCTGTATCACCGGAGTATATTATTACTCACACTAAAGATATGCTTCAAATTAAATCATCTATTCCCCTTGCTTATCTTGAACATACCCAGCATGCACCTCTTGACGATGTTGGTAAGTATGTCTCTGAAGGAGAAGGTTATCTTGTGCAGCTGTATCCTGCTCAATCTCCGTATTATGTGGTTCTTTCAAGTAAGAAGAAAGATATTGGTAAACTTGTTGATATATTGGTAGACTTTGCCACCCATATTGCCGATGTCATAGAACCGCTGACAAGGGTAGAAGGTGTCATTGATTACATTTACAATACCCAGTATAAATTATGAGTGTAAAGGTTAACAAGGTCAATGTGGCCTTTTCACCTTATATTATCCGCCTAGGGTATATCAGAAGAGTACATTCTAAACCTCTTGATGTATGGTCTTATGAGACCCATGAGCCTGATTATCTCTTATCTTTGCCATCTCATATGCTTCACAGCGAGCCATTAGAGGTCAGCTCTCACAGACTAAATATATCCAGGCTATCTGCCCATATAGAAAACATGCATGTTAGACCGCTTATGACTAAAGTGAGACAAAAGCGTATGCTGAAGGTCTATCAGAGGCGATATCGTAACATCTCTTTGCGTGTTTATAAAAGGCATGTTTCTATTTTGCTAAAAGTCGTTGTTCATACCATTGTGGGTTTTTACGGTGTGCCTATGAAAAGAAGGGGGATACCCGCTGATGATGTACCATCTCATGTGAAATCGGCATTTCGTGTGCTTCTCATGAAAAGGAAAATACGGGCATCTGTAAAACTGAAATATTATTTCCCCAATGTTGCTATTACTCCTTCAGGTAAACTGAAATATCTGGGGGGCGGTTATCTGCTGGTAATACCGTCAAGGGGCACACGGATTATGCTCAATGTATATATTATTGAAGATAGTAAGGGAAAGGAGCATATGCTTATGGAGGTGGTTCAGTGATAGTTTGGACTATTGTGGGTATTTTGCTTGTTCTTATTGTCAATATCATTATGTTCTTTGTTGCCTATCGTTGGCTTAAGCAGACAGTTGAAGATTATCTTCATGAGAAAGAATATGAGTATCAAAAACTTTTGGAAGATATGGAACAGGAGAAAATCCATATGCGTGCATATATGGAGTCTCTTGCGTCTGTGTATCGTGATTATCTGAAGCGGGTAGATACTATTGTTGAGCGACTTGTTGATGTGCAGTGGAAAGAGTTTGATAAAGATGCAAGGGATATTATTATGCTCTATCTGAAGGGGTATAATATAAATGAGATAGTGGCAAAGTTAGGTGTACCTAAGGAGACTGTAAAGTTTACTCTCATGGTCGCCTTAGGACGGGAGGGCGATGATGATGCTTAGAGGAATATATCAGGCTACTTCAAAACTTATAACCAATCTCAGGTGGCAGGAAGTTATAGAAGATAATCTGTCTAACCTCAATACGCCAGGTTTTAGAGAGAAACTTGTAGCTATTGGCATAGATGAGGAGCATGTGCTAAAGAGGGTTGAAAAAGGTCAGGCCCCTGATATTGGCACATTGACCTTCAATGTGCAGATTGATGCCCTGACATATTCCAGTGAACAGGGTGGTCTAAAACCTACCGATAGTCCTTATCACTTTGCCATTGTTGGCGATGGGTATTTTGCCGTCAGTAGAAATGGCCAGAGGGTATATACCCGTAATGGTGAGTTTATTAGACAATCTGATGGCACATTGGCTCTGGCCGATGGTTCGGTGCTTTTGGGTGAAAATGGAGCACCTATTAGGGTGCCAGAAGATTTCTATGTAGATCCTGCAGGTCGTATGTTTAATGCCACAGGTAGATATATAGGCACTATACCCACATACAACCTTACAGGTATCAATGATCTTGGAGGAGGTTTTTATACAGGCGGTGCCACGAGAAGTGGTTCTGTTGTGTTGCAGGGTTATTTAGAGGAACCTAATATTGATGTCATTAAGCAGATGACCGATATGATTCGTGCAGCAAGGTCATTTCAGGCGTCTTCCAAGGTTGTGACAACCGAATATGACACGGTTGGTAGACTCATTAATACCGTGTCTTAATGAGGTGATTGTGTATGTCTGAGTGGACTTATTCAATAGCAAGGGCTGGATTGTGGGCATCGGCATCTAAGATTAATGCCCATGCTCAGAATATAGCCAATGCGGGAACTGTTGGATATAAGCCCTTTGAGAGGGCTGTCATGACAGGTATTATCAATAAGTTTTATGGTATTACTAAACCTGTTGGTATTTCTACAGGCTCTTTGGCTGTTCGTGAATACGAGATGCCATTTCAGGGCAATTTTATTGAAGGTGCAACTCCAATTAATATGGCGATACTCGGTAAAGGATATTTTGCCGTTAGAGATCAAGCAGGCAATGTGTTTTATACCCGCAATGGTGATTTCAAGATAGATGTTAATGGCGATCTTGTAAATGATGAAGGTATGTATGTTCTTGATAATAAGGGTAAATCTATAAACTTAAAAGATGTAAGCTTAGATGAAGTTATGGTAGATGAGAGGGGGAATATCTGGTATAAAGATCAGGTTGTTGCCACGGTTGGTGTGTATTATTCGCAGACGGCTGATAATTTTGTGAAGGCGGGTAATAATAAGTATGTGGCCCGTGGCCCTGTTTTTCTACTACAAAATGGTTATAATGTATTAGGAGGATATTTAGAGGCGTCCTCTGTTGATATAACAGAGGAGATGACTGGTATCATTAAAGCACAGCGGGCTTATCAGTTTGCAGCCCGTAGTTTGAAAAATGCAGATGAAATGATACAAACAAGTATAAATATGAGGGGTTGATTGAGCGGTGGTGAAAGTTCCGGATTTACAAAAACTCATAGATAAGATAGAAGAGGTAGTACCGCTTCCAAGTGTTGCGATGAGGATCATCAATTATATTGATGATCCTGATGCGGAAATTTCTCAGCTTGCCAAGCTTATATCCATGGACCAAGCGCTCACCACCGAAGTTCTGAAGCTTGCAAACTCTGCTTATTATGGTTTTCCCAGAAGGGTTTCAACAATTAGTGAGGCAGTTGTCATTTTAGGCTTCAGTACTACTCGCAGTGTTGTGTGGAGCGTTATTCTCAGCAGTACACTTAAGAAGCCAGTGCTTGGTTATGCTTTGCCCGAAGGTGCCTTGTGGCGCCATAGTGTTGCTGTTGCCGTCGGCAGTAAGCTGATTCTCCAACATGCCAATGTCAAAGGTGTAAACATGGAAGAGGCATTTGTTGCCGGTCTTATTCATGACATAGGTAAGCTCTTGCTTGCCACATATGTGGCTGGGGCCTATGAAGAAATTGTTAAAGTTATAGCTGAAGGCAAAACATTTGACGAGGCGGAGAGACAGGTGCTCGGATATGACCATGCTATTGTTGGTTCTATGGCAGCTGAGAAGTGGAATCTACCGAATATATATGTTGATGCTATAAAGTATCATCACAGACCTAATGAGACAGATAACCTGATGGCAAAGGTTGTTCACCTTGCTGATTATATAGCATATTCTATGGGATGGGGTAGTGAAGGGTTGGAAGGTTTAAACTATACGCTTGATGAAAGTGTCTTAGAGGAGTTGGGCATTGCACCTGAAGAAATAGATGTGCTCTTTAATGAAACGCTTGATCAGGCCGAGCTATTCTTGTCTTCAATAGGCTAAAGTAGTGAATTTTGTACCCGACTTTCCGATATTGATTATGAGGTGATAGGCCATGCGTGCAAGTCTTGAGAGGTTGTATGTGCATCTGTCAGACATATCAATTAGGTTAGCCCGAGCAGACAAGGCAGAAGATATTAAACCAGCGGATAAAAAAAGCAGGGTATTAAGTAAAAAAGATGATGTCAGAATCAATGTGGCAAAGTCTCTTGAGAGAATACAAGAGGAAAGAGCTGCATATATAGAGGCTTTAAAAGAGAAAATAGCCAGAGGTGAATATAGGGTATCTGCTGAAGAAGTTGCCGCAAGAATATTAGGAGTGATAGACGATGTCTAAAGGTGCGGATCAGTATCTGGCTCTGATTAGAGAGCTGAAGGATCTGATCCGCACCCAGGGCCGCTATATCTCACAGTGGGACAGCAAAAAAGTTGAAGAGCTAACCCCGCTGATAGAGGAAAAAGCGGCCATTTTTCGTAGTTGGTGGGATGATCCTCAGCAAAGAGAAAAGTTGCTTTCTAATGAAGAGATTTTAATGGAACTTCCTGAGCTCCTTGAGCTTTTGGATAACAACCTCGTGATGCTTAGCATGGCCGTCAGTATGTACAAAGAAGTATTTAAAACTCTGGAGAGTGGTGTATCTACTTACGACTTTTCCGGCAGGGTGAGGTGATGGCCTATGCTAGGTGCAGGGAATATTGCCCTTGAGATAGCAAAGCGTTCTCTTGGTGCACATATGCTCCTTATGGATGTTGTGTCCCATAATATTGCCAATGTCAATACGCCTGGCTATACAAGACAGCGTGGGATTGCCGAAACAACTTATCCGTTTGGTGTGCCCGGTATGGGCTATATGGGAATTCCCGGTCAGATAGGAACAGGTGTTGAAGTTAAATATATTCAGAGACTGAGAAATGATTTTCTTGATAGGCAATTTAGGCAGGAAAATGGTGTGCTCGGTCAAGAAGAGGCCAAAGAGGGGGTTTACGATGTCATAGAAACCATGCTTCAAGAACCCAGTGATATAGGTTTAGGCTCTGTTATATCTGCATACTTTGATGCGTGGCAAGAGCTTAGTGTGACTCCAGAAGACCCTGCCATACGCAATATGGTTATTGAACGCACGAAAAATCTTATTGACACTTTCCATCACTATGCCAATCAGCTTATTGATCTTAGGGCTGAGATAGATTTTCAGATAAAGGAAACTGTAAAGAAGATTAATACCTTGGCCCATCAGATAGCTGATCTCAACGGAAAGATAGAGCAGGCTCTGGCTGCTAACCAGAGACCTAACGATATGTTAGATAAGAGAGATTATCTTATAGACCAGCTTAGTAAACTTGTCAATGTCAGGGTTGAAAAGCTAGATAATGGTGGAGTTTCGCTATTTGTGGGTTCTATGAATATCATAGATGACAGAAGGGTTAATCCTATAGAGGTATTTAAGAATACAGAGATTAATGCATCCGATGTATCCGACCTTTCCAGTGCCACAACAAAGTTTGTTAGTTCTTATGGCAACAAGGGTTGGAATGGTGAAAAGGTTCGCTTCAATGGTTCACCTGATGGTGATGGGGGCACATTCAGTGGTGTAGATCCTTACAACACATCGGTGAATACATTGTGGGTGAAGTTCTTTAGTGATTCACCTGATGAGTCTGTAAAATATGTTGCTCTTGACAATAAGAGTTTAAGAAGTGGAAAACTGTTTGGCCTCATAGAGGCCCGCGATGATGTCATATGGAATACCCTTGAAAAGCTTGATAAGCTTGTATGGGGACTCGTTTCCCGTGCTAATGAAGTTCATAGACAGGGTGCAGACCTCCATGGTAATACCGGTGAAGATATATTCCTTGTACCTGATAGTATTTATACATCTTCAAGACCACAAGATTTGGTAGCCACATTGTATGCTGGTGATGATTCTAGTGGTTTGTGGAAGAGTTCAAACTTCAGGGGTATTGCTGCCCATGTGTATCTCAATCCCGATATAGATGGGCATCCTGAAAAACTGGCTGCGGCAAGACAAGACTCTTCTGCTGGGGTTGGTCCCGATGGATATTACAACCTGTCTGGTGATTCTACAGTTGCTGTTGCTATGGCCCAGTTGAGAGATATTAATATGGGACAAACTTCTATTACCGTAAACAATTATCCCATCAGTTTGACATCTCCGGCTAACTTTACCAGCGATATGGTGCTTAAGAGCACCCGTGAATATTTTGATTCATGGGTATCTGGTATAGGCTCTGATTCTGAAAACAACAAGACTATAAAGAGCAATGTAGAAAATTTGACGAAAATGCTTGACCTGAAGAGAAAGCAGGAAAGTGGTGTCAATTTAGACGAAGAGGCCGCTGACATGATACGCTTTCAAAAAGCCTATAATGCTGCTGCTCGTATTGTCTCAGTAATGGAACAGGTGATGGATACGATTATTAATTTAGGAAGGGCATAAGGAGGTGTAAAAGATGAGAGTATCTAACACATTTTTACATGAAAGAATGCTTTACGATATACAGTCGGTTATGACCCGTCTTGTGAGGGCTCAGAATGAGCTGTCTTCTGGTAAGCGTATACTGAAGCCGTCTGATGACCCGCTGGGAACAGCGCTTGTTCTTCGTTGGCGTGGACAGATTTCTAAGATGGATAGGTGGCAGAAAAACATAGAGGAACTTCAAAGCAGATTTGAGATGTCTGAAAGTAATCTTGATACGGTTAAAGATTTGCTGACAAGGGCGAGAGATATTTTTATCAGGGGTGGTTCTGACTCTCTTGGTCCAGATGAGAAGAAGGCCCTTGCCGACGAACTTGACCAGATACTTCAGGAGCTTGTTAATAGAATGAATGCCAAGTATGGTGATAGATATCTGTTTGCCGGGGCTGATGTCTTGCATAGACCCTTTGAGGTGCAGAAAGATGCCACAGGTAAGATTATCGCTGTGACATATCACGGTTATCCTATACCTTCCCGTGATCCTTCTACAGGCAATCTCAATGAAGAAGCTTGGCTTCCCGTTGAGGTAGGTGAAGGTGTAACAATGCCTCAGAATGTGCCTGGTGATTGGGCTGTTATGAAAGAAACAAATGCTACATCACCATCTGATGACCTAAAGATGTTTAGGGTTATTATCCAAGCAAGGGATGCCCTGGTTCAAGATAAAAATTTGTCTGTGGAGCAGTATACCGATGCCAATGGGAATCAAGAGGCCTTTATTGACAGCATAGATAAAGTACTTGCCCGTGTAGGTGAGGCTTTGGCGTATATAGGCACAAAGGTTGAGAGGCTGCAGGGACTTCATACATTTTATGAAAAAATGCGGGTAAACTATGAGGGACTGCGTAGCAAACTGGAAGATGCCGATGTGGCCGAGGTGTATATCAACTATTCTAAGGAGCAACTTGTATATCAGAGTGCACTAAAGGTTGCATCTAACATACTGACCCCAAGCCTTATTGATTACATCAGGTAGGTGATATTAGATGGTTGTCAATACCAAGATATTTGGTCCTATAGATGTGCCTGAAGAGTCTATAATTCTGTTTCCACAAGGACTTGTCGGGCTTCCTTGGCTTCAGAGGTTTGTGCTTATTCAGGAAGAAGGATTGGAGCCGTTTTTTACCCTGCAGTCTGTAGATGAGGCAGACTTTGCCTTGTGGATAGTGCCTTCTTTGTTTATTGACCCTGAATATGCTCCCCCTGTTGATGAGATAGAGATAGCGGATCTTGGTAATAAAGACGATATACTACCCATGATTATTGTGTGGACCGAGGAAACAGATGATGGCAGTCATAAGACATATGCCAACTTGAAGGCACCACTTCTCATCAATCCTAAAATAAAGAAGGGGAGACAAGTTGTTATAGACATAGAAGAGTATCCTCTGAAAAAAGACATAACGGCGGTGGTAGACAGTGCTGGTACTAACGCGTAAAAAGGGAGAGGCAATAGTAATTGGCGATAACATTAAGATTGTTGTCGTCTCTGTTAGTGGTGATTCTGTAAAGATTGGTATTGAGGCTCCTTCTGATGTCAAGATATTAAGGGCAGAACTCCTTGAGGCTGTCAAAGATATCAATGTTGTAGCATCAAAGGCTATTCCCCATGTAAAGATGAAAAAGGGAGGGACAAAGCCCTCCATTCTTACCGACCTTACTATTAAGGCACAAAGAAAAGAAAATTAGAAGAAGATAGATGCCTCTTCGTAGAGTTTTATATCGGCATATTTAGGTTTTTCTACTACAATCTCCAGTGGTTTTGTTGTTAGTGTTTCTCCTTCTATAGCAACAAACATACCATTTTCACCGTTTAGTATGGCATCTACAGCCTTGATACCCATACGTGTAGCCAAGAGTCTATCGGTCACTGTAGGCGAACCTCCCCTTAGCTGGTGACCCAGTACGGTAGCCCTTGCTTCAAAGTTGCCTCTTTCGGATATGAGTTTTTTCAATGCACTGCCTACACCGTTTTTCTCTTTACCGGGAATATCTGCTCCTTCGGCCACTACGATAATGCTGAAGTCTTTACCCCTTCTTTTTCTATCCATAATATGGTCTATAAGCTTGTCAATATCAAAGGATATTTCTGGTATGACTATGTAATCTGCACCACCTGTGATACCACCTATCAAGGCTAGCCAGCCAACATCGCCCCCCATAACTTCTACCACCATAACTCTGTGGTGGGATTCAGCTGTTGTATGTAATCTATCAAGAGCTTCGGCCACTGTTGTTACTGCCGTGTTAAATCCAATCGTGGTATCTGTACCGATAATATCATTGTCTATTGTTTGTGGTATACCAATAACATTGATGCCTGCTTGATACAATTTATGGGAAGCTATAAGTGATGGTCTATCGCCGACGACAACGAGGTAATCAATACCGTATCTTTCCATTTCATCTTTGATGATGGCAATATCCTCTTCATTTTCCGTAGGGTCAAATGTTGATGATCCCAATATCGTGCCTCCGGCGGGGAGTATTCCCGATACACTCCTTGAAGTTAATACGATGATATCATCATTGAGAAATCCCAGAAATCCTTTTCTAATACCAACAAGCTCTATATCGTGCCTAAGGGCATATCTGACGATACTTCTTACCGCTGGATTACCTCCGGGTGCATCAGCGCCGGTTGTTACTACACCGATTTTCATAGGGCAAACCTCCCTTGTATTTGATTGAATGATATCTGTCTAATACAATTATAACGGTGAGGAGTATGGAAGATATAGTTGCAGAGGACATATATTTTATGAAATTGGCACTAAAAGAAGCAGGGCTTGCATGGAATCACGAGGATGTGCCCATAGGTGCTGTTGCCGTGAAAGATGGGAAGGTTATTGCCAGGGCTCATAATATGAGACAGGTGCTTGGTGACCCAACAGCCCATGCGGAAATCTTACTTCTTAGGAAGGCTTCCCATGTGCTTGGTACATGGTATTTAACCGATGTTGTTGTATATGTAACCCTTGAGCCTTGCATGATGTGTACAG
>JAMORD010000041.1 GCA_027063755.1 bacterium
AAGCACCCCATAAAAGGCAGCCTTACCAACAAGCACATCAAGTTTGCCCTCTGCAAGGGCCTCTAAAGTCTCTGGAGAACCAATATCGGCTTCTATGCCAGCCCTTTGCAAGGTTTCCAATAATTTACCATCATCGGCTCCCCTTGGCAAAAATACAATGCCACCTTTGCCCATAACCTGTATAAACCTTATAACATCATCAAGCATATGAGAGCGTGTCTCATATATACCATAGATATCTTCTACATTGCGAAAACCGACAAATCTTGATGAGCGAAACGATATGCCAAACTGCTGTATTAGTCTCTTCTTCTGTCGGGGAGAGGCCTTGAATGTGGCAGATGACAAGATAATATTACCACTGGTCACATCCATGAGCCTATCTAAATTCTTGGGATTTTTCATAAATGCATCCACATCATCAACAATAGATAGACCAGCCTGCCACTTTATATCAGGATAAATGACACGAAATGCCTGGGCAGTCATAATGGCAATGTGAAAATCACCAGAGATAATGGCCTCTTTCGTCTTCTTATCGTAAAGAAGAATCTCCTTATCTACACCAAGTGCACGCTTCATAGCCACTATTTTTTCATATACCGTTGTGGCTAGAGCCTTTGTCGGCACAACAATAATAGCCTTTTTATCACACAGAAGGGCTTCTACAAGAGAAAATGTTGTCTTGCCTATACCCACAGGACCTATGGTAATAACACTCCCCCCACGATACCTTTGGTATATCCAGTATCGCTGATATGCATTGGGCTTTCCCAATCCAATACGCCTATAGGTATCTTCACGAACACGCCAGTAATCATAAAACTTTTTATCAACAACCTCTGGAGATACCTTTGTCTGATACAGTTTTTCGTCGGTTGTCAGCGTATAATCTATGTCACCTCTGAGAAAATACTCTCTCTTTTTAATCTCCATAGCATGCCCTCCTTATATCTTCTTCATATAGCATACCAAGGAGGAGAGCAACATATTCAAATAGAAAAGGGGACACATAGATGCCCCCATCACCCTCTATAGAAGTAATTAAAATTCTACAAATTTCTCACCAGGCACACCACAGACAGGACATCTAACAGGCGCCTTCTCCTCCACAGTATAACCGCACACAGGACAAATATAAATCTTCTTTGCGGGATAATCTTCCCCCTTCTCAAGTAGCTCTTTGGCTTTTTTATACATCTTGGCATGAATCTTCTCTGCCTCTATAGCATAGTGCATAGAGCGTACTGCGGTCTTCTCTTCCTGAAACTCTGCTGCATTTTCATAGACAGGATACATCTCCTCAATCTCAAATGTCTCTCCATCAATACCAGCCTGCACATTTTCTTCCAGTGAACCTATCTTTCCCAGAACCATAAAATGATTACGGGCATGCACAAACTCTGCATGTGCTATAGCTCTAAACAGTTTAGCAAGGCCAGGCTTACCCTGTCTTTCTGCCTCTTCGGCAAAGATAAGATACTTCATGTGGGCCATAGACTCACCGGCAAATGCATCTTCTAAAAACTTCTTTGTCATCTCACGCATAACATATCCCCCTCTCTGGAAATCATTGGTAAGTTCATTATACAGGCTAATCACAAACAACATTGATAGGCTACCTGTTGTCTGCTACAATATCGTGAAATATTGGGGAGGGGGACAGGTATGCTTTGGAGTGTAACGGCATTTCATTTTCTTGTAGATTTCTTTGGAGCATTTTTCAAACCGTTAGGACCACTATTTACCCAAATGCTTGGCATTAGCACACGCGATTTTGCCACACTACTGACAACTGTTGGCGGTATAGCAGCACTAACACAGATATTATGGGGCATACTGGCAGATAGATGTCGCCGTGAAGGAATACTCGTCACCGCTATTGTGCTATTTGAGATATTGGCTGTATCTATGATTGGATTTGTCAAATCATTTATCATGTTAGGGATACTTGTTCTCATAGTTCGCATCGCCAATTCGGCATTCCACCCAATGGGAGCCAGCATAGCAGGACATGAAAGAAAAAGCACTAAGATAGCAATCTTCTCTATTATGGGTGGATTGGGTGCCGCTATAGCACCTGCCCTCATCACATGGTATGTAGGCCACTTTGGTATAGGCAAGGTATGGATTCTCGGAGCCATAGGGGGAACATTGGCACTCTTATTAGCTATACCACTGTGGACATTCACCAAAGAAACAGTATCCCATGTCGTTATACCATCTATGTCCCTATGGAAAATGCTAACCGGTGTGTTTCTTGTTGTCAGTCTTCGCTCATTCATCATGGAAATATTCCATACATATCTACCATTTTATGTTGAGCTAAAGGGAGGCTCTATACTCTTAGGTGGTATAACATTGACACTGGGTATGCTTCTGGGAACCATTACAAACTATTTTGGTGCATATTACAGAGATAAAAAGGGCATACAGTTTGTCAATCTTGTGGCATTTAGTGGCATGGCTATATTTGGCCTGCTTTTCTATATAACAAATAACGATATTGTTAGAACCGTGGCATTCATTCTCTTTGATGCATCGGCATTTTTCTCCATGTCAGCAAACCTTGTTGAGGCACAATTTTTACTGCCTGAAAACAAGGGCTTTGCATCCAGCATAGCCATGGGATTCTCATGGGCTATAGGTCAGTTTCTTGCCAGTGGATATGCTTCTATATTTGGCAACAATATTTCATTCATGATACTCAGCATGGTCATATTAAGTTTCCTGATGGTGCCAATATCTGGTATCATGAAAAAGATATCTATATAAGAAGTATAAAAGAGGGTGAAAAGAAATGCTTGATATAGAATTACAAGATGGAGATATTCTGGAATACAGGGTATATTCCAAACAGCTTAAAGATGAAATGATAGTATTCAGAGCATATATACACGGAGATATATCTCCAGAGTTTATAGCAAACAATACAGATATATTCACCGATTTACCAATTTCAGGCAAAGTTTTACCTAAACCATATATTATCGGCAATATAAAGCCCTTCGCCCCAACACTTATAGAAGTACCACCAGAGGACAAACATAAATGGCAACCCGTATCATCACTTAAAGACAAAGTTGTATTTGTACTCGTTCATGGCATCAATACAGAAGAAATACTTTTATCTGATCCTGACCAATATGATATTTGGAGAACACCTTACAAATACTATATATGGGATAAAGCACATGAGCACATTTATAAAAATATAGAAAACGCCACAATTTTGCATTACATATATCCATCATCTATGGAAAGGCTAAAAACACATGCTCAAGATCTTAGAGACAAACTTCTAAACACAGATATAGATAAAGCTAAAGCCATTTTCCTCATTGGGCATAGTATGGGCGGACTTGTCATTAGACAAACGCTTCATTGCAGTAAATGGCTTAGAGACATTACCACGCATGTATTTACCCTTAACACACCACATAGAGGTAGCCCACTGGCATCTTTAATGTTTACTCCACCGGAATTTTGGCAATGGTTAGAAAACAGAATTGATGAAGACAAACTAACATTGGTAAGAAATATTAGACTTATAGCATCATTAACAGCTCACAGTGGAGATGCTGTTATGTCGCAGGGGTACCTTGATTTAAGATGGGATACCATGGATAAAATTAACAATTTCAAACAAATGCTATCTCCCGAAATATATAATCTCAATACAACAGAGCAATTTTCGCGTTACACATTTACAACATCAACAATCCCAAGAAAGAATATCTCCTATCCAATAAACAAAGTGGCCGAAATGGTATATCGCGATTCAAAAAACCTCATAATACTCACCGTACTTCAAAAACTTGTTGGAACTATGGAAGATATCATAAATGAAATTCCTTGGAACGAAAACAAAGACGATGTCACTTCACCAATGAATCCAATATACTATACATCAAAAGATCATGTAGGTCTTATTCTCTTGCAAAAGCTTATGGAAGCCATGGGCGAGGTAATAGGAACAGGTTTATGGCAGGAAGGTGATGGCATGGTTCCTGTATCCAGTCAAATCCCAGTGAAATATGTAGAGAATGGTTTTATCTTTGATGTATTAGGACCAATGACAGCAGATCACATAGATATCTTTACCAGCCCAAAGGTATGGTCGGCCATTGTTGAGAAGGTGAAGACATATATCTGATAGCGATATATTAAGAGGGCAGCATTGTGTAATGGCAAAGGAAAATCCATTTAGAAAAGAACACATCACTATCTTTAGGGCATATATAAGCGCTGACATATTTCCTAACACTACTATCTACTATTGATACCATTGATATACTACAACGCACCACGACCGAGTCATCACTGGATACAACCTTTCAGGCAGAGATGGTTATGCTTGATTAAGACAATCTGATAGAATATCATTCCGTAAAACACTTAGAAGGTCAAGAAGTTTTTATACCCGTGCATGGTATCAATGCATCGGAAATTACTGAGGAAACTTTTACCGCAACATTTTACATAAAACATCGCAGAAAAATTGTGCATAGCCATATAAAAAAGCACTTTCCCGATGCCACTATTCTTCATTTTCTCTACCAGCCGTCCAAGAAAATACTCAAAGAAAACGGAGATAATTTTATACACATCGTAGAGTCATTATCTCAGCTATCATATATACGACAGGTTATTGTCGTGCAGAACTCATTATCAGATATGCCATAAACAATAGCCCCATAATAAGGGCATTACAACCTATAGTACTAACAATTAATGCTCCCCATCGGGGTACACCACTGGTATCTCTATCATTTGCACCACCTCAGTTTTGAGAATACGCCAGTGCCATATCAGGAAATACCAAAGAAGTCTTGTCAATCACTAAAGACCTGAAGCAAACATTAACACTGACATACATGACAGGAGTTGTTATGCCACCAGGGGATTAGGCTCTAAGATGGGATCATGAGCACTTTGACCAATTCCCCTCAATGGTATCCCAAAACCCTATACAACCTTAACACCAGTGACAGATATATGAACTATATATTCTCATCATCGGTTATACCAAGACATCACAAAATAGATACTCTCAAAGCACTTATAGAAAAATATCAATACAATCCTATGACAACCCGCATTGGGCTATTTCTATGTCACAGACTTATTACAGATATAGGTAGACTGTAAAAGTTAACAGGTGGCCAGAATCAGATGGTATCACTCCCCTCAGTAGCCAGCTACCTGTAAGAACCTATGCGTTTTATACCTATAGGACCATTTGAGGGAGACCACATAGGCATTATTCTCAAAGACAGTATGTGGGACAAAAGCCTATATACTTTAAAACAAATGGGGGACGGTAGTCCCCCATAACATCACTCAATGTCTCCACATCTGGACTTGTATTTTTCCAGCTTCTCACGCAACATCTGAATTTCTCTTTTCAGCATACGGTTTTCTGCCTCATAACCATCAAGGGCAATTTGTGTCTGCTGCAACAGTCTTGAGGCCTCAAAATACTTAAACTTATAAGATGAGGCAAGGCTCTCAAAGTCCATAGCCATCTTACGCAGGCGTGCAACTTCTTCCTCAAGCTCCCATGTAGTCATAACACATCATCTCCTTACACAGTGCTATATCTCTAAAAATCATTATAATACTTAAAGAGGTGGTGAAAAAGTGAATATAACTGAACTTAATCCTGTGCTACTGGCATTTCTCGCCACACTATACACATGGTTTATGACAGCACTGGGGGCCGGCGTCGTCCTGTTCTTTAGAAGTCCCAGTAGAAAATTTCTTGACATGATGCTTGGTTTTGCAGGAGGTGTAATGGTAGCAGCCAGCTTCTGGTCACTTCTTGCCCCATCTATAGAGATGTCAAAGGATATGGGACTTGTGCCTTGGATACCCCCAGCCATTGGTTTTCTACTTGGGGGAATTACACTAAGAATCATAGATATGCTTCTTCCACATCTGCATCCTTTAGAAGATGAACCAGAAGGGCCTAAAACATCATGGAGGCGTACAACGCTTCTTATTCTTGCCATTACCCTTCACAACATACCCGAGGGTTTAGCCGTTGGTGTTGGATTTGGTGCAGCAGGATCAGGCTTACCCGGTGCATCATTTACCAGTGCTATAGCGCTGGCTATAGGTATTGGTATACAAAACTTCCCTGAGGGCATGGCCGTATCAATGCCACTGCGCAGAGAGGGCTTATCTGTATGGAAAAGTTTTTGGTGGGGTCAGCTATCCGGTGTTGTGGAAATTATTGCCGGTGTTATAGGTGCATACTGGGTTTTGCATATGAGGGGGCTTCTACCATATGCACTGGCATTCGCCGCAGGTGCCATGATATATGTTGTCATTGAAGAGCTTATTCCAGAATCTCAGCGTGAAGGTTCAGATATACCCACCATAGGCTTTATGATAGGGTTTGTCATTATGATGATACTTGATGTGGCACTAGGATAATCTTATAAAATAAGGGGGCATGTGTGCCCCCTCTTATTGCGGAATATAACAGCTCTTTACACTTTCATCTCAGAAATCTTGTTCTGTGCTTTGGCTATAGAGGATATAACCCTCTCAATAACCTCCGTTTCTTCTCTGACTTCTTTCATAACCTCAATGGCATCATTAAGACTGGATACAATAGTTTCCAAGTCTCTTGTAGCACCTTCCATCGTATCCATAACAGCTGCCATGGTCTTCTTATTCTCCTCAAGGAAAACAAGCATCTTCTGAGTAGCATCACTAAAGAGTTTAAACATGCTACCAACTTTCTTTACACCCTCAAGAGACTTCTTAACCTCACTCATCATGTGCTCTACTTTTGCAGAAATGCGTTCACTGACCTCGGCAGTTTGCTTGGCAAGTTTTTGTATTTCATCGGCAACCACGGCAAATCCCTTTCCCGACTCACCGGCACGGGCCGCTTCAATGGCTGCATTAAGGGCAAGAAGTTTAGTTCGCTTGGCTATTTTCTGGATATCTTCTACCATCTCTGTAATCTCCATAAAACCCTCAAGGGCTTTCATGGTATCGTCTACAACAGCCTCCACTTCATCGGCTATACCTTCAAGAGATGTACCATATTGTCTAATCTCTTTAAGTAGGTCTTCTCCTAACTTTTCAACAGCCTCTATATTGTGAATCAGTCTATCGGTATTATCTACAAACCCATCTTGGAGCCTACCTATATCGTTTTGAATCTCATAAAACAAATCGGTCATACGAGCCACTTTAACCTGTATTTTTTCACCACGTCTAACAAGAGCCTCATCAAATTTAGTAGTAAAAGAATGAACTACCTCAACCTTAAACATAGCATCGGAAAACGCTCTAATAAGGTTATTTACCATTTCTTGATCTGGCATAGTGGCTCACCTACCTTCCATATACTTCATCTACAATATCAGAGCCACATCTGAGATTGGCAAGCCAGTTTAAGAATTTTTCTGTCATCTCTCTATTGTAAATAGCACCGTGCTGTGGAACCATCCACTCAATATCAAGTCCCTTTACCATAGATACCCACTTACGACATGCGGCATTTGATGCCATATATCTCTTATGGAATGTCTCCACAATGGCATTCTTAAGATGCCAATCAAAGTCTTCTACCTTACGAGATTTTGTGCCCGGTGGCAACACAGAGGCACCTATATCGGCAGAGAACAAAATCTTTGCCACGGGATCGTATAGCGTAAACATGCCAGGGGAGTGGAGATAATGGGCAGGTATCACCTTTAGCGTGTTGCCAGAGGAAAAACGAATATCCATACCCTTATCGGGTATACCCACTACACGCCTCTCATCGTAAACACCAAAATGTGGCAGAAACCTCACCCACAGTTCAGATATATAAACTTTAGCCTGTTCAGAAACATTAAGCCACATCATAATACCCGATGTCACATCGGGGTCTTGATGGCTGTAGAAAAGACCTGTTAGTTTAGTAGGATCTATAATCTCAGATACATTAGCAAGAACTGTGGCAAACACATGGGCACCTCCTGGATCAAGTAGGAATGCCTCGCTCCCATCTATAATAAGGAATTGGTTTACGGGAATACCCTCTGCCCCGCTAATATCGGTACCAAGCATAATAAACTTATGCTGACCATCATCGTAAAGCACTTCATTGTCAAACATCACGGTACCTACCCCCTTTCGTCTCTACATCAAAAAAACATCACCCTTTTCATTTATAATTCTAACACAAGGGGAGGGATTTTTCTCGTGATAAAGTTAGATGTAGACATAAAAAAACCACATATTCAGGGAACTTTTCAGAAACGACTAAACAGATTTGTTGCAGAAGTAGAAGTCAACGGAAAAACATATAGGGCACACCTTCACGACTCTGGTAGACTGGGTGAACTACTCATAGCAGGAAGACCAATAATGCTTATCCCCAAAAAGTCCCAAAAAACCGATTTCAAAGTAATATCTATTTATCGTCCACCTTACGGTTGGATACTTCTAAACTCTGGCATGCATAGACGTATTATGGAGGCTATACTGAGACAAAAACTTGTAGACGAATTTCAGAAAATAAAAGATTTCAGAGCAGAATACACGGTGGGTAGCCATCGCATAGACTTTTTATTAACATTTAAAGACTATCAGGCACTTATGGAAGTTAAGGGTTGCACGCTATTTGAGGGAAAAACCTGTCTTTTTCCCGACGCACCGACGAAAAGAGGTGCAGAGCATGTCAAATTACTTAGCCAACATACGCCTTCATTCTTAACATTTCTCGTATGCCACCCTGATATTGAATTAGTCAGACCAAATTGTAAAGAAGATGCAATTTTTTGTAAAAACCTTAGAGAGGCTGTAAATACAGGTGTCAAACCCATTGCCGTCAAAATAGCCTACATAGATGGCGATATATATTATGCAGGAAAAGCACATGTAGAAATTCCCCAATATTAAGAAACTTCTATTGACGAACAATTTCCCCTTTGGTAGGATAATGATGTATTTAGTTTATTAATAAAAAGCGGGGGAACAGGGGGGATACACATGGAAGCTATTTCTCGTTTTTTTAAAGTTGAAGAGCATGGCTCCACAGTAAAGCGCGAGATTATCGCTGGTATTACCACATTCATGACCATGGCATATATCCTTATTGTTAATCCCGGTATGTTGGCAGCTGCTATGGGTAAAGAGGCTATTCCGTCTATTCTAACGGCAACAGCCCTATCGGCAGGTTTCGCCACTATCTTAATGGGGCTGCTGGCCAACAAGCCATTTGCACTGGCCGCAGGCATGGGACTCAATGCCTACTTTGCATTTACCGTTGCACCACAGTATGGTTGGCAAGTAGCACTGGCAGCGGTTTTTGTTGAAGGCTTGATATTCATAGTGCTTAGTCTAACCAGTATTAGAAGTGCCGTTGCCCACTCTATTCCAAATTCACTAAAGCATGCTATAGGTGCTGGTATCGGTATCTTCCTCACATTTATAGGTCTTCAGCATATGGGCTTTGTAGCACCAGATCAGGCAACAATAGTGTCTCTTGGTAAAGAGGCACTTACAAAACCCGAGTTTCTCATAGCCGTTTTCGGACTTATACTGGCCAGCGTGCTTATCAATCTCAGGGTGCCCGGGGCTCTTCTTATCACCATTATCGTAAACACCATTATAGGCATGGTGTTTGGCCTTATTGACATACCAACAAAGTTATTTTCTATGCCCACATTAAGCCATACCTTTTTAAAACTTGACTTTAATGGACTCATGAATGCCGGTGCACTCGGCGTGATATTCTCATTCTTCATGGTAGACTTCTTTGACACGCTGGGCACCGTCACCGGTCTCAGCGCTAAAGCCGGCTACTTAACAGAAGATGGCAAGATACCCGATATAGACAAAGTACTTCTCACAGATGCAATAGGTACAACTGTAGGCGCACTGCTGGGAACATCTACTGTTACCACATATATTGAAAGTGCCTCTGGTATTGAGGAGGGCGGGCGTACAGGTCTCACTGCTGTTACCACAGGTATACTGTTTTTACTTGTAGGGCTATTTATATCACCTATTGTTGTTGTCATCAAAGATTTTGTCACCGCTCCCGTTCTTATTCTTGTGGGCTACTTTATGATGAGCACATTCTTTGAAGTAGATTTCTCTGACCCATCTGAAGCCATTCCAGCATTCTTGGTGCTTGTAACCATACCACTGACATACTCTATAGCCGACGGTATAGGGGTAGGTTTTATAACATATACCCTTATCAAACTACTATCTGGAAAAGGCAAAGACATTCACCCTCTGATGTATATTCTTGCCATCATATTTGTCCTTTACTTCATGTATCTGGGCGGAGCTTTTTAAGTATATATTCCCACTACACACCTCTCTTGAGGGGCCATAAATGGCCCCTTTATTTTTATAATATAAACAGCACATTTTGGAGGTGATACTATGAGCGAATTAACCATAGGTATCATTATCTTTGTAGCACTCGCATTATTTGGACTATTAAAATCATTTGTAGGTAGGACCAAGAACAAGGTTGTATATTCTGATGGCTGGCAAGGCATACTGCATGAATATAAACGTACACAGTCAATAACTAAGGGTAGTGAAACAAGTTTCTCATCTAAAGCCCAGATTGAAGAAATTATTGCAGCCCTACAGATGCTTAAAGAGAAATTTGGCATAGAAAATCCCGAAGAATATATAGACCTACACCTAAAAACATCTGAAAGAAAAGTATCACTAACCGGTGAAGGGCCACTTAAGGAAAACGAGTGGACAACAAAAAAGAAAACAATAAACATAGACTACTTACAATCACTCCTTGACATACCCAACCCCGACCTTAGCCACATAGGTTTTCGCAATCTTCTTATTACAGATACACTCCAAATGCTATTCCAAACAAATAAAGGTTGGAAAAAAGTCACTTACGAGCTAACATACGACCTTTTCAACTTGCCCAGTTTCAATGGATATGAAGTGCTCTCTAAGATAGAACAGAAACTCCAGAAAGGTCAAACCTACATCAAAGAACCGGGCAAACCCTACATTAAAGATTTAGATCCATTGTTTAGTAAGGTAAAAGTCAAGTACGAAGATGTCTACTAAGATAGTTTCTCTATAGACACAAATGTATCAGATACCTTAGAATTGGGGCCTATATCTGAAAGCTCTATGTTGATGAGGGAAGCCAGTTGACTTCCCCAGCTCCCATGAAACATCTTCAGTATACCGGGCATCACATCACCTGATATGCTGGCAGTAGCCACCACCTGCCCGTTTTCGTTTTTTAGCAAGACCTTGTCCCCATCTTCAATACCCAGTGCCTCTGCATCATCAGGAGAGATAAAAACCTCGTCTTCTGTCTGCTTAAACACCCAGTACTGTGAGTGTA
>JAMORD010000042.1 GCA_027063755.1 bacterium
ACCAGCAGTGCCACACGAAGCCAATATGAGCGTAATAATAAGGAGCAATGACATTGTTTTTAACATTCTCATATCTATCACCTCTAAAATAATTTATTTTTCTTAATAAATTATATCAAAATAATATTGAAATATAGTGTGGATTTTCATTCCATAATCAACAAAGAGATTTTTCTTTTTCATGATTGCAGACGATAAAAACATATCCACTATGTATAACCACTTTGGAGAAAAACAGCAGATTCACCAGCTACCTACTATCAACTCTATATCAATATTAAACATAGCCATAGAAAACGCACCTACAATATACCAGCCACTTCAAGACCTTATAAGATATACAAAGAACTTTTTACTATATACCTACCTCACCTTAAATGTCATATTTACAAACAATGTGTTTCTCAGCGTGCTAATATTTATCTTTACACCACGCACCATACCCTCGGCAGAGCATGCATCAGCGGCACAACCCCCACCTATATGATAGGCCTCGCTGAGGGCAAGAATGTTGGACCTATCCCAGTCTTTTCCCACATCACCTTGGTATTTGAACACGACAGAATCTTTATTTATGACAAGAGATATCCTATAAGGAGCCTTGTCGTGGACAGCGTGAAATAGGGGCACATCAAGTATTTGAAATGTCTGCCGGATAAACGGCCACGCTGTCGGCATGGCATACGATAGGTCTATGCCAAACGAGGTAGGTGGCTGGGAAAACCGCTTTAAGTAAAACACATGCCACTCGTTTCCATTCTCTTCTATTTTCAATATGCCATCGGCAGAACAAGAAATAAGCTTTCCATCATCTGAGATAAACATATTGTCTTCGTTGCACCCCATATTATTTAAAATAGTTTTCAGCTGTGTCATAGCACTCTCAAGAGAACCTTTCTTTTCAAGTACAATGTCATACTGATATTTATTCTGAACACCGTATACTGTCAGGCTCTTTACAGGAGAACCTTTGGGCAAAGCTTTCAGCACCGCTTCTACAGTTGTAGCCGTGCCTTTACCTCTTAGACCTTTTCCTATAAGTTTCTTGTTGGACACATCTCCAGACACGGTGATGGTAGAAGTATCACCAGTAGACTGGCTACTATCATTTCCCACTTTGGGCACACCGCCATCACCACATGACACAAATACTAAGATCAAGGCAAACACAACAAAAAACATGACATATACGCTACGCTTCATAAAAGCCACCCCCTACTGTGTAATATTATTTGCAGACAACCCTATTCCTACCGCTATTTTTCGCAGTATATAGGTTGGCATCTGCCCTACCAATAAACGAGCGAATATCCTCTCCTTCCCTATACATCGTTACACCTATACTAATGGTAATAGAAATCTCCCTGCCATCATCAAGTTTTACCCTCATATTTTCTACAATCTGTCTAAGCTGCTCCGCTTTTTTACAAGCGGAAAGGAGATCGGAAAGCATCATAATAACAACAAATTCTTCTCCTCCATATCTGGCAACAATATCTACATCTCTAAAGTGGGCCTTCAGCACAGAGGCAAGCTCCTGCAACACCTTATCACCGGCAAGATGACCATATGTATCATTAACCCTTTTAAAGTGGTCAATATCAATAAAGAGCATGGATATCGGTTTAAACTCCTTGTAATCTCTAAGAATCTTCTGCAGCATCCTCTCCATATATCTCCTGTTATAAACCCCTGTGAGGGGATCTATCTCTGCACTCTTCTCCCAGCTCTCTTTTTCCTTCTCAATAAGTTCAAGGTCCATCTCCTTTTTTAGGTTAACAGCAAGGGCATAGTGAACATGTTTATATAACATATCAAGAAGGCGTTTATCGCTTTCTGTTATCTCATCGGCAAACATGTA
>JAMORD010000043.1 GCA_027063755.1 bacterium
ATTACTAGCACTGAGGCATAAGGTCCAAATAATATTGCCACCAGTGCAGCTCCCAGTAGGTGACCTGATACCCCTGCCATTACGGGGAAATTTACCATCTGGGCCACAAATATTGCGGCTGCAGTGAGTCCCAATAGGGGGATTTTTTCCTCTGGGATGTCTTTAGCCTTTTTTGAAGCGTACAGTACAGTACCTGCAGTAATAAGATATGTCCCAGCAATAACCGGTGTAGACAGTAGTCCGTCAGGAATGTGCATTTTTCCACCTCCATATGAACTTTTTCGTTTTCTTCACACTTCTATGCTATCAGAAAACGAAAGTGTAGGTGTTACCATTTTACGAAACTTCATACAAAGTTTGGAATAATCGCTTAATATAAACTGTTGAGAGATTGTATAGGAATAAAAAAAGCCCCACCTTGTAAGGTGGGGCAGTGATATATGTGGTGGTGTTTTACTCCACCTCTATTTCTTCAATATAAAACTCGTTGCCTGATATGATTTTGACATCTACGCTTCCACACTGGGGACATGCAAACATGGGCTTATCTACGGTGAATGTATGTCCGCATGATCTACACTGAAACTTGACAGGCACATGTGTGTAGTGGAATGTGACATCGGGTTGTCCCTTATCATCTTTGAGAAGGTTGAGGTAAAAATCCAGTGCATCGGGTACAACACCGCTGAGTTCGCCTATAACAATTTTCACGCTGAGGAGTTTGCCGCCTCCTATTTTCTTTAACTCATCTTCCAGTATATTCCATATGCTTTCTGCCACCGATAACTCGTGCATGTTTATCACCTCAACATATACGGGGCAGCTGCTGCCCCGGTAGCATAGGCACAAATCGCTCAGCCCACCGTGTTTTCAACCTGACCTTGCCGGGGTGCTTGTCTTCTATTTCACCTATAATGGCACTATCTTGGGCTTCTGGTAGGCTTTTGATAGTTTCAAGCACTTTATCTGCCATATTTTCTTCTACGACAAGAAGCACTCTTCCTTCACATGCCATATACAGTGGGTCTATACCCAGTAGCTCAGATATACCCCTGACCTCATCTCTTATGGGTATGTTCTCTTCAAATAGAAGAACACCAAAGTCTTTGTGCATTACCAATTCGTTGAGTGTGGTTCCTACACCGCCCCTTGTGGGGTCTCTCATCCACTTGACACCGCCTACTTCAAGTGCTTTTTTCACTATATCTACTACGGGGCCACAGTCGCTTTGTATATCTGCTGTGATACCAAGATTTTCTCTGTTTATCATGATTGTTGCCGCATGGTCGCCAATGGGTCCACTGACAATGACCTTATCGCCGGGTTTAATAGGCTCTCTAGAGAGTTTTCCAAGTCCTTCGTATATACCTATACCGGTGGTATTTATGTATACACCATCGGCTTTCCCTTTTTCCACAACCTTGGTATCCCCTGCCACAATCTTCACCCCAACCCGTTCGGCCGCCTCTTTCATGCTCATGACGATTTTCTTCAAATCTGCTACAGAAAAGCCTTCTTCTATGACAAATCCAACCGTGAGATATAAAGGTTTCCCTGTAGAGACTGCCACATCGTTGACGGTGCCATTGACTGCCAATGTGCCTATATCTCCACCGGGAAAAAATAGGGGATTTACCGTAAATGTGTCTGTAGATACGACAATATGACCTTCAACATTTAAAAGTGTGGCATCGTCCATGGTCTTTAGTGGGCTATCGCCAAATGCTGGCATAAATACCTCTTCTATAAGCTGATGGGTGAGAAGGCCTCCTGAACCATGTCCCAGCAGAATTTTATCTTCCATCTTTTATGACCTCCTGTACTTGTAATATGCAGCACATGCCCCTTCAGAT
>JAMORD010000044.1 GCA_027063755.1 bacterium
CGATCTGGTGAAGACCTTGTTATTGGGTTGCTATTATCTATAGTAATAAGTTGGATATTGGAAAAAAGAGATATACATAGTCACCTTGGCGATATTAGTCGGACTTTACAACGATATCCTATAACTCTATTAAAAGGCATCTATGAAAGTATTGTGCTTACAATGGGATTTTCTAGCAAGTTAAGACGCAAAGTTGTACACAGACAGGTACATACCAAAGATGTATTTGCCAGTACAATCAACATAACAGCTACACCACTAACCATCGTCTTTGACTACGATAGCGAATCCGGCGAGTTGTATATACACGAGGTGCATAAGCGGTGAATATTGCAGCATATATTATTTTGTTTGCAGCATTTATAAGCGGTCTATACATTATCAAATCACATAACACATGGGAAATGCTTCTTGGATATAGTAGTCTAACAGTAAAACTCATCGCCCTAATGATTCTCTTCTCTATTTCCATTAGGGCAGAATGGGCGATAGATGCTGCTATAGCTTATATGATGCTAAGCATAGGTGGGCTAATGATACTGGCATATTTTAACTCAAGGAGGAGTTAATATGCAGATTATCTCTTACATTCTCATCATAACCGGGGCTGTATCTATGGTTATAGGCACTTTCGGTATGTGGTATAGAAAGCACTATATGGAAAAACTACATTTCTTGACTATATCCGACACCATAGGAATGCTACTATTCCTTATTGGTATCATGTTCCAATTCCACGACATTTGGAAAACAGGTTTCATGCTACTTCTATATGCCATACTTGGTCCCATGACAAGCCATATACTGGCAAGGGCCTTCTACCTGAGGAGAAACTAACATGGAGGTTACCTTAGGCTTTATGGGAATTATATTTGCAATTGGCGTTGTCCTCAGTCATAATCCTATGCGTGCTGTCATATTTATGGGAGCATTTAGTATCACCATGGCCACATATTACTATGCTATGGGAGCTCCCGATGTGGCTATGGCAGAAGCCACGTTGGGAGCAGTATTTACAACATTCATCTATGTAGTTGCCATGAAACACCGTGGCTCTATTAAAGTCGCATATATCAGAAAAGAACCCTTCTTCTTCAAAACCAATAACGGCTTTGCTGGTAGTGAATATCATCTACTAAAGCGATTTGCCGACAAAAATGCCATGCACCTTGAAATTACCCGCATCGCAGAAATACCTTCCCACAAAGACTTACAAACAGACAGATCCTTTCAGTTTGACATCATATGCGGAGGACTAAAAGATAGTCTATCTTTGCCCGGATACACCCCTTTACCATATCACTTAAGAGGATTTGCCATATATGTAAAAACCGATAGTGAAGACATATATGAAAGTTTAGAAGACTTTCTTGTAGGTGATGTCAATGAAGAATATTAGGCTTATATCCGTTTTATTATTTGGCATTTTTATCTCCATGCTCCTTGTATCGGCTGAAACTATTTCATATGTTCAGCCCGATAATGTTACTGGTGCCGTCAAAGACACCGGTGCCATCAATGTCATAGCAGCGTACTACTTAGGATACAGACTGTTTGATACACTCTTTGAAATATTGGTATTCACAGTTGCAGTACAGGGAGTTGTATATCTACTGGGGCATATACCAACCTTGGAACAACACAAACCCATGCGTGAAAAGGCCATTATCATATACACAGATCTTATATTCGGAGCATCGCTTATCACAGGTATGTATATCGCAGTAGCCGGTCACATCAGTGCTGGTGGAGGCTTTGTTGGAGGCATTGTAGGAGCTACAGGAGCCGTTTTAGTGTTTCTTACAATGCCCATGGAAGATATTGAAAACGAGTTCAATCACAAGTACATGGCCATATGGGAAGCTGTTATCCTTATTACCATATTTATACTGGCTCTTATACCAATTTTAAAGGGCATGAGCCCTATGGAAAACTTTCTACCTCTTGGCACTCCGGGACATATCATCAGTGGTGGAATTATACCCATTGTTGACACACTCATAGGCATCAAAGTGCTTATTGGTGCCGTTACCATAGCCCAGACATTTATCAAGCACAGGGGGGTATTCTGATGATTTACATTGCCATAGCCGTTGTAATATTTGCCATTGGAGGAATAGGTATTATCTGGAAAGATAATATACTTCTCAAACTGCTATCTTTGGGCATTATGAATGCCGGTGTGGTTGCATTGTTCGTATCTATTGCAGGGCTAAAATACCGTATACCTGCCATTCTTAACACCAGTGGACCCTATGCCGACCCTTTACCTCAAGCTGTTATTATCACATCTATTGTTATTGGCTTTGCTACAATGTCATTGGCACTGGTCTTTACCATGCTTATCAGTTTAAAAAAAGGAACTCTTAGCAGTAAAAAACTTCAGGAGGATATAGATCGTGAGCATTGACATTCAGATATATCCCTCACTTCTAACCTTAGTACCAATGTTATTTGCCCCCCTTTTTTTACTCTTTAGAACCAAACTGGTGCAGAAGCTATTGGCGTCATTGATTATCATTCTTGATTTGCTTATCATCTATAGGTTAACCCTTATCATGCCTTTAGATGAATATACCGGCGGTTGGATACTCAGGGGCATACACCTAAGATTTGACAATCTTTCGCTAATATACACACTGCTATTTGTCACAGTAATAGGCACGAGTTGGCTCTCATCATTTAAAAAAAACTATCCTCCACTATTCTATTTCCTCACCAGCATACTCTTATCAACACTCAACACATCGGCCATTACACTTGACCTTTTCAATATATATGTCATGCTTGAACTGTCTTCTATCATTGCGTATATTCTCATCGCCATGAAAGATAATTGGAAACATCTATGGGCATCACTTAAATATCTCATGATCAGTTACTTTGCCTTTACCATGTATCTTACAGCTGTAGGTCTTATATATATGCACACAGGAACATTGGATATTTCCCGTATTACTGGTGAAATACCACCAATTATAGTATCTATGCTTATTGTGCCTCTACTGTTAAAATCCGGCGTATTCCCTGTTTCTATGTGGCTACCTGCAGCCCATAGTCTTGCCCCCACAGAGGTGTCTGCTATATTGTCTGGTAGTTTTGTAAAAATGGGAAGTATCGTTATATTTAGACTTATTAATACACCTATACTCAAACAGGCTTATACTCCTATAACACTAATTGCCCTCCTATCAGCACTTACAGGGGTTATTCTTGCATACAACGAATCAAATGTCAAGCGTATACTGGCATTTCACACAATATCTCAGATGGGCTATGTTCTTGCCGGAGGCCCTGTATACGGAGCACTCCATGCATTCAATCACGGTATCTTTAAATCTTTACTATTCTTCACTGTAGGAGACCAAGTAGAAGAAACAGGCCATTACGATATAAAGGCATTAAAACATGCGAAATTTCCAATGCATAGATATATCTTTTTAGTCATCGGCGTCTTAGGTATTAGCGGAGTACCATTGTTTAGCGGTTTTATCAGCAAAAGTATGATTATTCACCATATACCCATATACGGAAAAGTGGTACTAATACTGGCCTCTGTAGGCACCGTGGCCAGTATGTCAAAGCTTGTCAGTATTGGATACCGAAAAAGCAGTATCAAACTAATACCACACTATATCATAATGGCTACCATTATCATCTTGGTAGGCATAAGGTATATAGAACATGTTATATCGTTGTGGACTATCATTGAGAGCCTCATTGTCATAATAGTAGGCATCACCATATTCCTTGTGATACATCCCAAACACATACCAAGAATACTTGAAAAACTTGATATTATGGTAATTGAATATATGCTTACACTAATCACTGTGTGGGCAATTTTATATATGTAGAGGTGAGTCAATATGATTTATGGAAAGCTGTTAGATTTTTTAGGACAAAAAAGATTATCGGACAAAAAATACGCCCGTTACATTACAAGTAGCTATGTAGAGAATCCGTATATAGTCTATCGTGGCGCAAGGTATTTATGGAAAAAAGGACACCATGAACTAGCCAAAAGAACTGTGAAAAAACATCTGGACATGAAACCTGATGCAAGACTTACAAGATTATACGCTTTCTTTCTACTAAAAGAACGGAAAGAAGAGCTGGCCATAAAACTTTACCACAGATACATAAAAATACAGCCAGATAACTTATGGGCTCGCATATTCCTTGGAGACTTGTATTACTTCTTTGTGAATGAAAAAGATAAGGGAATAGAAATATGGGAAGAGATTCTAAATATGGAAGAAGAAATCACTAAAAGTACTATTGATCCTGCCAGATACGTATATAAAAGACTTACCAAAGTATACATGGAGAAAGAAGATATTGACAAAGCACTTGAACTATATGAAAAGTTCTTGGCACTCACACCATCAAACTTCTATGAAACAGATTTCATCAATTTGGCCACCATCTATCTCATAAAAGGTATGGAAGAAAAGGCCAAACATGTTATGGAAATGGGAATAGCCGTCTCCCCCAAATATTACAAGCTAAGACAGATGTACGAAGACATATTTGGTGTGAAAATAAAAGCAAGGGAACATAAGTGGGTTGCCGAAGTTAAACAGAAGTATCCAGACATAGAAAAAATACCTATAAAGACAAAAATTGTTGATGAACGAGATGAAATTTGGGAAATAGCCGATCTGTATACAAGAAATATTAGACAAGAGGGAGACATTATCGTCATTGCTTCGTGTGTGGCAGCTATAACAGAAGGTATGTTCTACATGGCTGATGGCGTAGACTATGGAACACTGGCATGGCTCCTTGCATCATTTGTAGAAAAGAAAAATCCATTCCACAGTCTTAAAGAGCACCATGGTGAACCATTTTCCCTTCTTGCCCCACTGGCCAATCCTATGGCCATGCAGGTCCTTATAGAAGAAACAGGAACACTGCCTATTATAAAAGCAGCAATTCATGGTGCCATAGGTAGATTGACAGGCAAAAGAGGTATGTTTTATAAAACAGCCGGTGATCAGGCTGCCCTTATAGACGATATGCCAGCCAGCTTAGCCCCATATGATTACTACATTATTTTAGGCCCTGAAGATTCTGATGCTGTGGCCATGCAGATTAAAGAGATTACTGGCCTTGAAGCGGCCATTGTGGATGCCAACGATTTAACCGGTGCATGGGTTGTCGGAGCATCTGACGGTGTTGATAGAAAACTCCTTGAAGATGTACTTATGGACAACCCCGCTGGTAATCAAGATCAGCAGACACCTGTTATGCTTGTAAGAGGTCTTTAATATCTTCAGGCAGGGCTATCCTACGGGATAGGCCTGCCCTTGTTAACACCTTTTCTGTAGAAACACCTATCTGTTTGCCAACCTCATCGGCTCTAACCTTGGTCTTATCTCCTAAGAGCAAGATTTTATCTCCCACACGGGCATTTATACCAGATACATCAAATGCCGTTACATTCATCGTAAGGTCAAATACCCGAGAAATGTATTGTTTGCTTCTAATATGATATGCATAGCGTCCCCCTGCATAGCCATCGCCATAACCTGCTCTTACAAATGCCACAGTCATATTGTTTTCAGCCACATTACCGTAAAATACCGTATCACCCTTTTTAACCTTTTTAATGGAAATAATCTCACCAACTTGATACATTACAGGTTTTAGCTCTGGTCTAATACTACGAGCTTCTATATAACCATAAAGACCAACTCCAGTTCTTACCATGGTTGTACCACTACAACCATCCATGTAAAAAAGTGTGGCACTATTGCATATATGAACCTCCGAAGCACGATACTTTTCGGCATAGAAAATTGCCCTTTCAATAAATTCCTTGTATATTCTTTCGCGTAGCCTCTGGTGTTTTTCTGTATCATCTAAAAACGGCATATGTCCCATAATCCCTTCTATATAAACATTGGAGAGATTACCCTGTATCTCGTTTATACCCACGCCAAAGCCCGTTGAAAGTGCTATGTGTACAGGTACATGGTTGGGAACAATATCAAGCATTGAAAAATCCCAAATGGCTATGCGAATGGCACTACTGAGAGGTGCTGGCAAATACTCAATCTCTTTGACATCTTCTGGTGATGGGTGCAAAACAAGAATCCACTGGGCACCGAGATTCCATATAGCATATGCCTCTTTAAGATTAGATACTACAAAACGATTGATACCCAGTGATACAAGTGTAGGAACAACAAGGGAGATGCCATGGCCATAGGCATCTCCCTTGACAACTGCGGCAATTTGCTTACCGTCTGTTTTACTCAATATATACCTCGCATTGTGAACCAGTGCCTGTAAATCTATATATACCTGCAAAAGACATCCCCCTTAAAATTCATCAAGTGTTAGTGCAAGTACAAAAGTGCGGGCATCACCAATAAGATTGTCTATATGAGCTCGCTCGTTAGGCTGATGGGCAAACTCTTCTATTGTTGCCCATACAACACTATCTACACCAATCTCCCTGAGATGGGCAGCCACTGTACCACCACCAATACCACCAACAACAGGGGCTATGTTTCTGTCAATTTCTATAGCCTTTTTCAGTCTTCTAACAATCTCTGCCTTGGGAGATGTAGGAGGTGCAGCATCATTTCTTTGAACGACATCAACAGAAATTGACACTTTAAACTCATACTCCACTTTGCTAACAATGGAATATACATCACCGATAATGTCATCAAGCTTCCACTGGGGAAGTACACGCATATCCATATAGAAGATATCCTTACCGGGAATGATATTAACACTGTCTACATTTGCCTCTATCTTTGTCAGCTCAAAGGTAGAATATGGTGGCTCAAAGAGATTATCTCTGTCGGCATAAACATCGTGCAGATATTCATCTAAATACACGGCAAGATAAGATGCGGCCCTTCTGGCATTGACACCAGCCGGTGGCATGGATGCATGTGCCTGTTTACCCTGAACGGTAAAGCGTAGCCACAATATAGATTTTTCGGCCACTTCAATAAAATGGCCATCTGGGGTGCCACCATCGGGCACAATGGCCATATCGGTTTCTTTAAACAGTCCTTTTTTCACAAGGTAGGCAAGACCATAATCAGAACCCGTCTCCTCATCGGCAACAAGAAGTACTGCAACATTGTATTTAGGTCTGATGCCAAGCTCTTTCATAGCCCTCAGTGCAAACATACTGGATACAACACCTTGCCCATTGTCCTCTGCCCCCCTACCAATAATCCAACCGTCTTCTGTCATAACAGGCTCAAACGGATCAGTCTCCCACTGAGATAGATCACCAGGAGAGACAACATCCATGTGGCCAATAAGCCACACTGTTTTAGATGTATCTTCGCCTTCAAGCACTGCCCATATGTTAGGCCTCGGCCCAAACTCTGGATCTTCTGCATCTATACGATGCACCTCAAAACCCCACTGCTGGAGATAACCACTAAGCACCTTGGCAGCCTCAATTTCTCCCTTACCACCTTCACCACTGCGAGGATTAATAGGGGCTGTCTTTACAAAGTCCATAAGCACCTGTGCGGCCTCCATCTTGTGGTCTTCAAACCACTGCCTTAGAATTTCTTTGTCTACCATTTTTCTCCCCCCTTACAATAGTTCAGAAAACTCCCTCTCTATATCTCTATATGCTATTAGCATTTCCAACCATCTGGGCACATATACATCTTTTAGCTCTACATATTTTAGGTTTTCACCTAAAAAGTGTTTATATTCCTCAATCTCCAGTCTAAAACCACTATCCCACAGCTGATTACCACTAACCCATAGTGTGTTTACAGCAGTTATCTCCCATTTTCCTCCCATAATATTTATGGGTTTCTTGCGAGTGCCATACAAAATAAGACTGTCTACTTTCTCTGTTTTCAGAATAAGATTTTCTATATTGCTATACCTTACATGAAAATGTTTCAGATGTTCAGACATAACATCCACATTTGACACACTGCTACCTGACACCTCTAAAACCTCAGACACCCGAACTTGAGCCCTTTCCATTGTGCTATTCATAAAAATCATTTGTCCTACTTTGGCTTCTAAATAAGAAACACGAACACCATCAAGAACCAGAATATCTAAATAACCACGAATGGCAATGTCATCAACAGTGCCCCCCCTTATAACAAGGATACCGCCGTTTACCTCTGCAGCAACAATACCGGCAGAAGAGGAAGACATCATATCAAGAATATATCCATCATAGACGCCAAGTGGCGTCTTTACAGATATCTTATTGCTTAAATCTAAAACATTATCACCAACCATAATCTTCACATCTATCACCTCCACATGTCTATATTCTAACCCAAGGGGTATTAAATATTGAAGACTTCCTCCGATAATAATAATGGCTCCCCAAGGATGGGGAGACTATTAATCCATGGACGGAGGTGAGTGAAGATGGCACTAGCCGATCTCACTCGTATTAACTCTAACATTGGGGCTATGAATGCCCTGAACAGCCTGAAGCTGGTCAACAACGACCTGGCTCTCAGACAGCTGCGCCTGGCAACAGGCGTACGTATCACCAAGGCCGCAGACGACCCTGCGGGCTTCAGAATTTCAGTAAAATTGAAAGCAAGAAGCCGTGGTCTTGGTGTTGCCCTTGACAACATCTCTGACGCCAAGAACATGCTCTCCGTTGCCGAGGGTGGTCTGACAAAGATCAAGGACCTGCTCCTTGATATTCGTGACAAGATCTCCCAGGCAGCAAACGACACAATGGGCACAGAAGAGCGTCTAGCTATCGCCCAGCAGGTCAGAGAGTACATGCACGAAATTGTGCGTATTGCCCACGAGACCAGGTGGAATGACATTGGTCTGCTTGATGATTCTAAACCAGCAGAAACAACCAGCTCTGCTTCTACTACATTTAAATTCCAAACAGGAGCAGATTCCTTTGAGACAACCACTTGGGACAGACAGTTCAAGTTTGTATTTAATAACGGAACAATTACAAACGATGAGGCTAATTGGACCAATTGGGTAGGCAATGCAAATAAGCTAGCAGTTATGATCACAACTGCTGATAATACTTCTTCTGCCGTAGCGGCTAAAGTCTATGACTCTACTCAAGGACTTACTGATGCATCTGCACAATTCACGGTAGCAGAAGTATATGCCTCCTTGGGTGTCGCTAATGAGGTTGGCATAACAGGAGTAAGCAATTCCAACAACGTCAACGCTTCTGCTAACGCACTTCTCCAGAAAGTTGATGCTGCAATTCGTAAGACATCCGAATGGATTGCAGGTATCGGTGCTCTGCAGGCTCGTCTGCAGGCCAAGGAAGAGACTGTCATGATTGCACAGGTCAATGTAGAGGCATCTTGGAACAGAATCTACAACGCAGACATGGCCAAAGAGCAGCTGTATGCAACAAGAGACCAGATTCTCCAGCAGACCGCTACAGCAATGCTCGCCCAGGCCAACACTGCTCCTCAGAGCGTCCTTCAGCTCTTCAGATAATAACGGTATATTATATAACCGTTCCCGCAGGGTCAGGGAGGGGAATATCCCCTCCCTTTTTCCTTTCAATACTCAGTAGAAGTCTCATCTCAAGATACCCCAAATAATAAGTGCCTCTAACTATACTATAAGGGAGAAAAAAACCAACTTCAATATCTCTCTCATTACACCTTTTAGATTTCACCTAACCATATTTCATAAAATAATTCCACAATCACTAATCATTGAAAGGTCTTAATATACAAAGCACAAACTCATCAAAACTATTTTTCTCAGAAAATAGCACGATGGACATGCAATAAAAGAGTAAATGGATAATTTCATACATCAAAGTCGCTTGCAACTTGTATGGTATACACATTCCAAATCCCCCAAAATTAAAAAATAGGGCCCTATGGTATGGGCCCCTGTATCAGTAGGGGGTGGTTCCTAAGAGGTGGTGGAGCCGACGGGATTCGAACCCGTGGCCTCCTGCATGCCAAGCAGGCGCGCTCCCACTGCGCTACGGCCCCACCTTCAAGTCGCAAAAGTATTATATCATCATCCCCCTACCATGTCAACACCTATACTACACCCCTTCAGATACGGCAAACTGCCAACCTGCAAGAAGCACAAACACAATAGCAAAGCCACTCATAACAAGAATATCTGTCTGCATAGAAAAGTGCGTAACATCAGGTCTTGTAGACATTACAGAATTAAGCATATCCATAATAGGCTGAAGAGTCTTCATAGCCTGTGGTGGTAAGTTCTGAGGTATCTGTGGCACAGCTATAGTCTGAACTTTTATCATAGATTTGGTTATATGTCTCATAAGATCTACAGCATAAGTCAGAGGGTTAATATACACAAACCATTTGAGCCAATTGGGAATATTGTCTATAGGAAAGAAAGCACCGGATAAAAAGAGCATAGGTTGTACAATCATATTCATCAGCGCCATAAAGTTTTCTGTGGTTCTCAATGCACTCCCCATAAATATGCCAAGGCCACCAACCATAATACCCAAAGCAAAAGTTACTACCACAATCTTTAATGTCATCACAATGTCTGGACGGATACCAAGAAAATAACCGATAATCATGAATATAATCCCTTGAAGTGTCGCAACAGTAGCAGAACCAAGAATACGCCCAAGAACAACCCATGTCGGTCTTACAGGAGCAACCATAAGCTCTTTGAGAAAACCAAACTCCCTATCCCATATAACGGTGATACCTCCCATAAAAGCTGTCATGAATACTGTCATAGCCAAAATCCCGGGGAATAGGAACTTCATATAGTCAAATCCCATAAGGTTCTCAGGAAAAACGCTCTTAATACCATAACCCATGACAATGAGAAACATTAGTGGCTGGAAAAACATGGCTATCATTCTACCTTTGTCAAGGATATACCTACGAAGTTCTCGCCACCACACAATATATGCAACCTTAACCCCCATAGTTATCACCTCCTAAATCTCATTGGCACAAATTTTTCAGGAGAAGACTCGTTATCTCTTAGCTCTCTCCCCGTAAGCGTGAGGAATACATCATTAAGTGTTGGTATACGAATATCAACCTCAGTAATAACATCACCAAGCCCCTCAAACAATCGCGGAATGGTCGACGCCGTGTCAGACACAGGTATCCATATTTTGCCATCATTTGCCTTGTGAGGAGTAAAGCCCATCTGCTTCAGCTTTTCTACAACACAGTCTTCTTTACCCTCTTTTACTCCAATGACAATCATA
>JAMORD010000045.1 GCA_027063755.1 bacterium
GCTACTCCATAGTATAGCTTCATCTTCGGTAATGTCTGGTCTAACAATCCATACACCTATGTCCTTTATTGTGTATGAATCTTTGCCACACAGTTCTGGTACGATAAGAGTCCGAATTGTATCAATGTTTCTTACCAACGAAGTGGATCTTATAAATATAGATGCAAATATCTGTTGTTTCTCAATGAGTGAGTGGATATGGTTGATTGGATGTTCACGGTGAGCAAATAATGTTTCTGTATATAGGCCGAATAGGCCGAATACGATAGTAGAAGATACGGAAGTAAGAAGGGATGCATTTGTGGATATCTGTTTGTTAAAAATGATGCTTTGTATCAAGCTTTCACCGAGTATTGAACCAAAGAAAACAATAAGCCAATATATGATGGGAAGTAGATTACTTGGTATTTTACCAATGTGGAGGATTGTAATAATTAATAGTGGAATAGTTAATAAAAGTCTTATTAGTGCATATGAATACTGGTGGTGACTAATAAGTATGGGGAATGTTAGGGCAATGACGACTATTACAAGTTCAATAATTATCGTTATATAGCTTTTTATATTGTGAGTTATCTGAAGAAGTAGAAACACTCCAATACCAATAGGAAGGAAATATGCAAGAGATGATTTTTCTGCTACTGGTGTCGAGAGAACAGAGATGATTAGTATAAGAAAAGATGTCTCGGCCAATAAGATGATATACTTATATCGTGAGTACATATATACGAGTGTTAAGGTGACAAATGCTGTGAGAGATATTACAATTATAGATTTTACTTCTAAAAAATCTAACAGATTGTGAAAGAAGATGTAACGATCGGCATATGAGGCAGGTATTATGTATGCTTGTGATAACCAACCGGCTTTATCACCTGTAACATATGTGATTTTTATGGTGTTCTCATAGCTTAGCAGTGATGGGGGAAGTGTATAGCTGATATTATATGTGTATCCGTGGTGTCCTTTAGCAATGTTTTTTATATTTAAGGGTTTACCGTTAAGAATTACTTCTGATGGAATGATTCCCTCATTAATAAATAGCGTAGGATTATTGATATGAAATATTTTGTCTAATTTGAATGTTGTTTGAAAAGTATATGTTGTGCCGGGATCTTTGGTAAGTATTCCCTTTTCGTAAATAATTTCAACAGGTCCATCTGCGTGCCATGTATCTAATGGAAAATTTGTGGGTTTATCTATAAGCATATTCCAATACATTATGCTGTATATAAGTATGAATACTGCTACGATGAGAAAGGCCACTTGAGCGTATATGAGATGTTTATCTATTCCTTTTGAGCCCATTATTATTTTTCTCACCTTTTATATTCTACATTGTCTTTCAAACTGATAAAATAACTGTGGAGGGAATATCATGGTAAGAGATAAAATTACAGCATATTTAGAAAGAGAGCGTGAGGGATGGGACACAATTATTGTGGTCGGTCCTTCTGGTATAGGTAAAACATATCTTGTTAATGAGGCAGCATCACAATTGGGATATAAGGTTATAAAGGTTAATCTTGCTTCTCGTGAGAATCCTGTGAAGTCTATCGTCTCCGCTCTTGAGGTGCACTTTGGTGATAAGGTTTCTGAAGAAAGTGGAGTTTTGTCCATTACGGGTATCAAAGGTTTGTTAGTGGGTAATGTACCGTTAGCTGAAGATGTCCTTTTAGGTTCTCTTGCCTATTTTTTGGAGCTTTTATTGGGAGAAGAAGAAAAAACCTTGCTACTAATAGATGATATCCCAACTATGTACATTACATTTACTGTTAGGTTACTTAAAAGGTTGAGAACAGTTTCTGCCAAAGGATGTCACAAGATTGTTGCCATTATGAGACAAAAACCTGATATTGATTTTCCTGATGATAGTATTATCGTACTTGACGATATAGATAAGCAGGTGTTCATTGAACAATTTGGTGAATCAAAAGGTTTTCTGTTATGGGAATTAACAAGATCTAACTTAGGCTTATCTACTTTTATTTCCGAGACATCTCATCATTGGACTGTCAGAAGAACATTAGAAGGTTTGTTTTTTGACATATATGAAGGACTTAGCGAAGAAGAGAAGAAAATATTAAAATTCCTTGCCGTATGGGGTATGGGATATGATGGTTTTTTTACCTTAGAGTTTTACGATTCGCTTGATGGTTATAAAAAGGCCCTTATTTCGCATTTGGCCAAAAAGCATATCTTAGAGATATTTGCTTTTGGTGGTTTTCGCTTTAAGGCTTTGCAGTTTATGAACTATGTTTTTCAACAGGTATCTGAAGATGAGAAAAAGCAACTGGCGGAAACTATAAAACAGGTTGTTGTATTAGGTAAGAAAATATTTTTGACTAGAAGGGCATATTTTTCTTTGTATAAAATGGGCTGTCTGAGAATGTCAAGATATGTGCTTATAAAGAGTCTTCGCTCTATTAGGGCAGTGAGTGGGGGAGGTAATACCGATATTCTTATTGGTGTAAAAGAGCACTTTTTGAGGCGTGACGATGTCAGCGTAGAGGAGATTATGTTTGTGGCTTCATATGTTTGGTGGCTTGACATGTATGATGAGCTCTTACTTGATGTATTTAATAGACATAAAACTTATCTTTTAAAGAGGGCATATCTCAGCAGATTTTATGGTTTTCTTGAAAGATTATTTCTTGGAACAAAAGAAATCATGCCTCCTATGGAAAAAGATTATGGTCCTGTTATAGCGTTTATAGATAGGCTGGAGAATGCATGGGAAACGCATAAGTGGGATTCACAGATAGATGATGATATTGAAGAACTAAGAGAATCTATACATGGCATATGGCTATTTATTTATTATTATGTCAAGGCTTTGATTACTGATATGTCCAGGAAAATGGATTATGTTTATAAAGCATATGAAATTGCTACGGATATGGAGAACCCCGTATTTATTGTGGAAATTGTAAAGCTGATGCTTAGTATTAGTCCTTTGGCCCGTTTTGATGAACGTATAGATATGTTATCTAAGGCATATAGAATTTCACCTCCCACAAGTCATTTATTTGAGAAACTTGTGCCTGATATGATAGAAAACTTCAGAGAAGTGTCAGAAAGAGCTGTTATTGATGAATTTATAGACTATGTACATATGCATTTTAAAACACTATCTTATAAGGAAGTTTTGTTTGCCAAATCTGTTTTTCATTATATGATTAGTGGAAATCTTGCAAAAGCTTCTATATTCATTTCTCTTTTAGAGGAAATTGCCAGTAGTCCTATTGTACCTATATATTTGAGGGCACTTCATGCTGTGCTTGTGGGTGACAAGACAAAATACGATAAGTATATAAAGGAATTGGCTACAATGGCCGACATGTCAAATGATTATGTAATTTACCTTGTAGATATGGCTTCTGTGTGGCTCAATAAGGAGACTCCTAAACTACCGTATAGACCTCTTGAGAAAGAGTCCCGGCTTGCCTTGTGGTATTTATCGTTTTGGGCATATGCGGCATATTACATGAATGGCGATACCCTTGACGAGGGGTTACAGTTTATTGATATGGTTATAGAGAATTTATCTGCGGCAGGCATGGAATTTAGCAAGCATGTAGCCTATGTTTATAAAGGCCATATTTTATATAAACGAGGCGAAATACTGCGTAGCAGGGAGTTTTTCAAAGCTGCATATATGTTTTTTAAAAAGTCTGGCTATGATGAGAGGGCAAGCAATCTTATTGCTATATTATCTTATGTAAGACCTGATCAGGGTGATAGGAATTTGTCACCTAAAGATATATATCTTTCATGGTCTTATTATTATAGGAGGGTAGACTCTATAGCTTCTCTTTATGAATCTCTCATTGATATGCTTTTATACATAGCAGAATCCGATAGTGTGGATCTGTTTCTTGATAGATTGATTTCCGAGATGCTCTATATACTTGTGGCCGAAAAGATCTTTATATTTGCCTATAAAGATGATGAAATTAGATATTTCAAGTCATATGGTTTAGGTTCATCAGGCACTTCGTTTACAAAAACTGTGAAAGAGATACTTCGTGAGGGTAGTATGATATCGCTTAATCCTTCTACTCTTCAAGCAGTATATAGGGGAAATGACTATACCATAGGCCTGTTTGCAGAGAGTCCTTCTGTAGGTATTTTTGACCATATACATCTTGACATGGCCGAGAAGATTTTGCGTATAGTAGAGTCTGTTCTTGTTGGCAATGAGGTGCGTAGATTAGCTATTTATGATTCACTAACAGGGTTATTTACACGATGGTATTTCTATATACGGTTTAGTGAGGAGTTTAAAAGAAGCAAGCGGGATAATAGACCGTTGGCCGTTTTGTATATGGATATAGATGATTTTAAAAAGATTAATGATAGATATGGGCATCTTGAAGGAGATGAAGTGTTAAGGCGAGTTGGTAGAGTTATAAAGCAAAATGTTCGTACAGTTGATATGCCTGCCAGATATGGCGGTGAAGAAATGGTTGTTATGCTAACAGGTAGCAGTATAGAAGATGCTGCAATGGTTGCAGAGAGATTGAGAAAGAAAATCAAAGAGGAGTTTTCGGAAAAACCTTATAAGGTATCTGTATCAGTTGGTGTGGCAGGTATTCCAGAGCTTGATGTTTCATCTCCCGATCGCCTTATTGAGATGGCAGATATAGCTATGTATCACGCAAAACGCACTGGCAAAGATAAGGTTGTAATATATTCTTCTGAACTTGAAGAAGCTTAGGAACCATAACGCCACACTTTGCGTCTTTGTTTGCCTCTCTTTTTTCTTGTTGTCTTTTTCGATTGCTTTATTGTTTTTCTTGGTGGTTTAGTAGATGGTGGTTTTTGCTTTCTAATAGTTATCTTTGTTCCTATCCACAAAATAAATAGAAAAACTGGTATAAGCACATAAAGAGGATAACCATGTTGTGCGAGTGTTGTTTGGGGAGTGTCTAAGCACCAGATAGACGACATGTTAAGTGTATTAGGAGTCAAAGTGTCTAAGAAGTGTAGTGTTGCAGGAGAGAAGTGACAGTGTTTTACTTTGCCAGTTGATATCCACCAGATAGTGTCAGATGTAAAGTCTATGCTGATGCCTTGTTTTTTCAATGGTGTGCCCGGCAAGGGGTGCAGTGCATCTTTTATAATATAAATTTTGTTTTTGTATTTAATAAAGTATGTTGTTTGTTTATTTTCTTTGTTTATAGAGAGGTTCTTATTTAGCTTGTATATGTGCTTCGTTATCTTGGTTGCTGTGTGGGGTGGTGTAAGATAAAACTTGTCACCGCTGATGCCAAACCATAAGATTTTCTTTTCAATAGGATGACTGACAAGATGGGCCACGCTACCTGTTATTTGTAATGTAGCAGGTTCTGGCAATGTAGAGCTGTTTACAATGAAAGATGGCATGGTAGATACAAGGTATACATGTGATGGTGTTGTTATAAGAAAGTGGTCGTATGAGCCATAGATACTAGTTGGTGCTTCAGGAAGTGTGATAGAAGATGTTATCTGTTTGGACCATATAGTGATTTTATATATGTCTTTATGCTTTTGCCATATAGCAATGGTATCTTGTGAGCCACATATCGCTTCTCCTTTATGTGAGAATGTATGTGTGTATGGTGGTGATTTGTCAATGATGAGTGTTTCGTCTTTTTCTTTTTTAACTGCGATATAGTGTTCTGTTTCACATATAGCTTGCGGTATATCTATAAACAGGGGAATAGACGACGAAACCAGGGCTTTTTTTTCCCATGCGGCCATAATCTTATCCCATACCATCGGGGGAATTGGTATAGGATGGTCTACACTACGAAAGTTTGTTGTTGGCTTAAAATCCCAACGATGTAGTCCATATATGTGTCCATCAGGACAGGATACATGAACAGTGGCCACTGTTGGACTGATTTGTGATGTGCCCCATAGAAGATGCCCATTATCACATGGAAGATATATACCACCGTATGTAACAAATGTTGTCGGTGTGTCCATCTCGTATATATTGATACCGTCTTTAACTTGCACTAGTAGATACTTATCGTACATGACAATATCTTTTGCTCCTGGTTCGTGGTATTTATGTACAAGTTTGGGGTAGCCATCTATAAAATTCCATACAAGTATGTTGTCTCTAAAACATGTGTATAGGTATGGGAAAGAAAACCAACCTCCTGTGTTTGGCTGACCGAGAATTAGCCTTAGAGGTCCCACTGGAGAGTTCCATATAATAGAGCCATCTTTGAATATAGGTTCGGCAGATTGTGCGTATGTGGAAGGGGTGAATATGCTCATTAAAAGCAGTATTGTGGCAATAACTATGAGCCATCTTTTACTCATCTCTACACCACCTGATGTGTAGAGTATCAAGGTATTGGTCTGTGAGAATATAGGGAAGTTTCAGTAGAATGTGGGCAATGTTGGGGGAAGGGGGAAGTGGGGCTCCCCATGTGCCCAGTCTCATGATGTATCCTGATACTGGTGATATGGCATAGCTGCCTTTGATAATAAACATGTCTGGAAATGCCTTATATCCTTCATATGACAAAGAATGTTTTTCACTGTTGTACTTATAGTGGGCGAAAATAGTCGTTGTTGTGCCTGAGAATGCTATAAATATATCGTTGCCTACGGCACCTATAGAAATGGTAGAGAGTTTTTTTGTCTTTCTACTGAGTGTCCAATCGTCAAATAGCATCTTATGTTTTTTGCTTTTTATCTTGTTATTGAAGGTATAGGTGATGTAGGTTGGTCCCCAGAAGTGAGAGATCGTGGCACTGATGGCTATGTCGTCAATGAACCAGAGTGGGGCACTTATTTTTATTGTGGTGCCCGTTTGTGTTTCTCTATATGTAATATGGTCTTGTGTATACCATATATGGTTGCCAGCTATGTATATGTCTTCTCCGATGTGAAGGACAGTATCCTTATACTTATAGATTGTGGAAGTGTCTGTTATAGCAGGAGGTACACCACTGTGTAAAGCTATGTTATCTATAGTAGGATTGATGCTGATATGTGGTTGTTGAAGTGTGTTGGTGTCGGTTGCCGTATATATGTCCAGCGGGATTTTTTCTCCGTGTGCCATGGCTATAAGCTTGTTGTCACTACTTTTTACCGATGTTAGCATGGGAAGCGAGAACTCCTTAATTTTTCTGATACACGATGTGTCGTAAAGATATATCTCTATGGCGTCGGTAATATTGCTGTATATCACAAGCGTGTCTCCGTATAACTTGGTTGTGTACGGTATTTCTCTGTTTATATCAAAAGAAAGATTGCCAACGGTGAATTGTGGTTTTCTCATATAATAGGCTTTTATGTGTAGGTTTTTATCGTAAGTGAAGATTGATTGGTTACCTACAGAGAGGAAATTTCCATCAGAGAAAAACAAAGTACCACCTTGGGGTACTATTACAACCCCAAGCACAATGATAGCCGACAGTATCCTGTTGATTTGTGTTTTTAGTTTCCTAAAACCCATGATTTTTTGCGGTTTTCGGTTAGAGAGATACCTATAATTGCCCATGTAAAAACCATATGCGGTATCACTTCAAAGTGATTATTGGCAAATGATTGTATAAGAAATGATAAGAATCCTACGGTTCCTCCCCACACAATGTAATACGAAATTTCTCGTGAAGAGTTGTGTAGAAGTTTGAGGATAAGTTCAACAAAGATAGAAATGAGCCACCAAATAAAGGTAATTAATCCTGCAATGCCTAATTCCCCTAAAATGCGAAGGTACAGCATGTCTATTCTAAATTTGCCACCTAATCCCAAATTCCACGCTGTAATACTTCCAAAGGTGCCTGGACCGGATCCCCATATGGGGAATTTTCTCCAATGTTGTATCTCAACCTTCCATTGAAATAGTCTACCTCCTAATGCGCTTTTGTATCTATAATAAGGAGACAGCAAGCCGAGAAAACGTTTTCTTATTGGTGGAATAATTAAGGCTGCTAATGCCCCAGATGAAATCCACCCTATGGCGAACTTAGCGTTTATAAGTAATAACCCTATGCTTGCTGCGATGACGAAGGCAAGTAATGAGGCTCTAGACAAGGTGAATATGTGTGCTATAAGATGGATGCCCAGTAAAGCAATATAAATATATTTTGTCTTGCTTTTACTACCAATAGATAGCCCCAGTAGTATTGCTTCAGCTCTTTCCATAAATGATGCCAGAATATTGGGACTGACAAATATGGCAAAAGCTCTTGTTGTTTTTGTATCAACAAGAGAATCTATCCAATCTGGGGGAATAGGAACCTTATTAATGTATTGGTATATTCCCAGTAGCGCCATTGGCAAAGTTGATAGTAGAAGAGGCCATATCATTTCTTTTGGTTTTATATCGGAAACGGATAGCAGAAGTAGTATGCCATATGGTAGTAGTAATCTTCTTACAGTGTCTTGTAATACCCACATTGATACATTGTTAATGCCAGCACTTATAAAGAACACGCTTGTAAATATGGCGAAAGGTATCCATAGTTCTTTTCTTTTGATGATGTCAGGTAATTTTACAATGACAAGTATCCATATAAATAGTATAAATGCATCGTCCCATAGACTGCTTATGGGGTATAAGTGGATTTTGTGTTTGAGAAGATAGTCAATCCAGGGGAAGAGGAAGGATATCCACATGACTATTCTATATAAGGTGCTCATCATGGACAGCTCACCTCTAATATTCTTCCCCAGACACGCCAATTATGTCCTCTTACCTCAAGACTACTACCAGAAAGGGCATCTTTTCCGTTAATTTTTACGGGGATCTCTTCGCCACTAATAGGTGATACGGTTAGTATGACATCGTCTCTTGTTGGGTCTGGAAAAGATTTAATGCCTTGGGGAGTCCATCCATATATATATGGATGGGTAATGGTGATATCTTTGAGTATAAGAACTTCTTGTCCTAGGACATCGTATAAATGTTCTCCAATCTTCATATTATTAATAACAGATGGGTATACGCTACGAGCTATGATCTTATATGAGCACCCGGAAGTTTGTTGCCTCTGTAAATATTCAGGGGCTCGGGTATAGGGACCTGTTTGGACATCTACAACGATGCCATCAAACTGCCAAATGTAAGACTGTATTCGTAATGTATTACCTAAAAGAGCTAGCTTTTTGCCTACTGGAGGTATAGTTGCACTAAGAGGTTCTATATTTCTTATTTGTAGATATATATTGTATGTATCTTTTGATGCGATGGTTGTAGCAGATTGTGGAGTAGGAATAGCCCTGAGATAAGGTTTAATTTCTTTTCCTACAACAATATATGCTGGTTTGTCTGAGATGAGTATTGGGTCGTGTATTCTTATGTTAGTTGCCAGTTCCTTAGGAACATTTCTCCACACCAGTGTAATGGTGGCAGTATATCCACTTTCTTCTTTTTGGGGAGATTTGATGATTTTCCAGAAGTAGAAAATAACAGAAAAGATGATAATCAAGATGACAATACTAAGTATTATATCTACTGTATGTTTTTTCCTTTTTGGCACTTTACTTCCCTCCCATGATTTCTATCATCTTCTTGTTGATATTGTGCCAGTCCCATTGTCTGGCAAATTGAGAGATAACATCTTTATCAGGTGGATTTTCCAAGATTCCCTCTATATATTTAAAGATATCATGATTGCTCTTATATATGTAGATTCCTGGACCCTGAGGTATTGACGGAAGATTTGCAATAATTGTTGGTATACCTGCAGCAAGGGCTTCATATAGTTTAAGTGGGTTAATAGCTTTACTAAAAGCATCTTCGGTTTTAAATGGCATAAATGCAATATCTGAATGATATACAGCTGCAGCCACATCGTGTTGAGGCCTGAAGGGTATAAAGTGAATGTTTTTTAAAGCAATATTTTTTATTGCCGATGCATTTCCTGATAGTTTTCCTATAACAATAAATTGAATGTCTGAAAAGTGCTGGGCAATCTCAATAAATAGGTTGTGGTCTATCCATGGTCCCATGTGCCCGTGAAATATAATGCGGGGATGAGGAATATCTCTTAAGAAATCAGGTTCCTTGTGTGGTCCCCTCCATAGTTTAGTGTCTGTGCCGTTGGGTCTTATATAGATGGGTTTACCATAGTGTTTGCGGGGTTCTGCAAGTATTGGAGCTGTTACTACTATGGCATCTGAAAACGGGACCATTCTATTTTCGTATAGAATGGTGTCTTGGCGAGGTTCTCCTGACTCACTATATCTTATCTCGTCATACACGAAATATATAACTTTGGCACCTGAAAGTTTTAGTGACATAGCCCACGGTATATGAAAAGGTGATGATAGTACTCCCACATCTGGCTTTATAAAACTGATAATAGACTTTAGCCATTTGGATAGTAGATATGGAGAGAATATTTTTTCTGGATAGAGTAGAGGATATCTAATTATCGTAAGTTTGGGATTAATTGGTTTTATAAGAGGAATGGGCGGTGGCAGTTGTCCATTTAATCCTCTTATGGGGTAAGTTATTAGATCATAACTTCTTTCTATAACATATATATGGCTAATTTCTTTATGGGTAGATAAATCAAGGAACATTCTTTGCCATCTATGGCCTTTCCACGGTCCTGTTAATGTCCATAGTACTTTCACTGCCTTCCCTCCATTTCAATTACGCGAACGAGTTTTCTCCATCGTGGGGTTTCAATATATATAGAGCCTCCTATGACGAAGTTTGGAATAATGCCTTCTTGGAAAGGAATAGCCTTGAATGTGATTTCCCAAACTTGGGGATTATCTACAATGCCTATTGTTCCAGATGGCATGACAATGGCACTTTGCAATGAATGGATAGAAACAGATGCAACCTTCATAATAGGATTTCTCATAGTGTCTATAATAACATCTCCTGGTTTTACCATATGGGCTACTTCTGGGATAGAAGTAGTGTATCTGAATACCACTGTTGGGGCTGTATTGCCATTGGTGCTTGGTATTATCCATATTGCAAGCCCAATAATTAATAGTCCTGTGATAACTGCCCCTATAAAATTTAGCAGCAATTTCATTATCAGCGCCTCCTATATCCCTCTATAATTTATACATCAAGGATTATTATATGCTGTAGGGTATATCAAGAAAATGTATACAAATATACATGATTGACATAGTGCAAAAACTTGGTATACTTACTATTGCCTGCCTGGAGAAAGGCACG
>JAMORD010000046.1 GCA_027063755.1 bacterium
TCTGATACATCTTCAAGGTCTATCCACGCTTGGCCCCCATCCTCCGTGTGTATATAAACCATATTGGTAAATATGTTGCGGGTCATCACCTTGCCCCCGCCACCTTCTTTGAGCTTAACAATATCTCCAACCTTGGGAAAACCTTTTTCATCCATCTCAAGATAGACATTGTCTTCATATCTTAGACAGCACATGAGCCTTCCACACTGACCGGATATACGGCTGGGATTAAACACACTGAGCTGTCTCTTTGCCATATAGATAGAGACATTGTCAAATGCCAGTATATGCTTATAGCAACACAGAGGCCTACCACAAACGCCAATACCACCGAGCATTTGTGCCCTATCACGCACTCCAACCTGCCAGAGACGTATCTTGACATTGAAAGTCTCCTGAAGGTCTCTCACCAAAGCCCTAAAGTCTACTCTGCCTGACGATGTAAAGTACAGGGTAAGATTTCTTCCCTTTAGAGCAATTTCCCCTGCAAACAGCGACATAGGCACAGAATACTCTTTGACCTTTTGACGGGCAACACGCATAACTTTCTCTAAAAATTCCTTTTTCTCCTCCCAAAGAGATACATCATCTTGGGTAGCCCTTCTGACAACGGGAAACTTCTCTTTTTCCTCTAAGTCTATATGTGTTGTAAACTGGCCCAAATACTGAGCCATAATTTCTCCTATCTCGGCATTGATAATAATCTTCTCGTCTCTTTGTAAAGGCATATCGTCTGGCACTTCAATAATGACCTTTCTATTACTATCTAAAGCCTTTGCACTATGATATGTGTGCACGCTCAATTCCCTCCTTAAATCTCCAATAAATAAGATCTGCTACAAGCTTCTTCTGTACATTGGCTTTGAGCATTCCTTCCCATTCTACCAGCATAAGAACATCATCTGGCGTAACATATTCCCTTCCATCTTTCAAGCCTTGCAAAAATAGGTTTTCTATTTCTAAGAACAGCTTGTCCCACATAACCTCGTCTTCGACAAGCGTTTGACTAACGGGTACATATTTATAAAAGTCACCTTTTATAAAGTCAATGATACTATCAGCCTGCATTACACTAAGCACATGTTCTACCCTGTCAGGACATCCTTCGCAGAGTCTGGCAAGAGATTGGGCCTCATTCCGAGGCAAACCATAATGCTCCTCAATATATGTGGCAAGCTGGTGAGTGGGAAACCGGTCAAGTCTAATACCTGCACAGCGAGACCGAATAGTAGAAAGAATACGCTCTGGGTAAGATGTATAAAGCATAAACACTCCCCACTCTGGCGGCTCTTCCAGTATCTTCAATAGTGCATTAGAGGCCTGGAGTGTCATAAATGACGCATCATCTATGACTATAACCTTGTATTGACTCTCTATAGGTCTATAGTCAAGAAAATCAGCAATAGCCCTGACCATATCTATTTTTATGGCAAATGGTTTTTCACCATAAACGACCATTATATCGGGACTATAAATACCATATGGCTCATCTTCCACATCTTTGACACCGGGCACGAGGGTATATATAACCTTTCTTATCATGTGCTGATGGCCACATCCCCATGGGCCATAAACAAGGAATGCATGCATACCACGGCCTATACCACGAATAATAGCATCTGCCACATCGCTACGGGAAATATCCATCTGCACAGGCATATATTCTTCAAGAAGTTTATCAATGTAAGACCTAACAGCCTGGAATATGTCATCAGGTGATGTCGTTGCATCAACAACAATAATTCTTTCACTGTGTTGCGAAGCATCTTCTAAATATAGACTGCGAACCTTGTTAAGAAATTCTTCTTTTTCAAAGTGTTCAACTGTATCTCCTCT
>JAMORD010000047.1 GCA_027063755.1 bacterium
AACTGGTAGGGGCACATTTCACCTAAGAGGTAAATGGAGAGTAGAAGACGGGCGTAGTGGAAGAAAACTTCTTGTTATAACGGAAATACCCTATCAGGTTAACAAGGCGCATCTTGTGGAGTCTATAGCAAAGCTCATTGTTGATGGAAAGCTACCAGGTGCCGATGAGGTACGCGATGAATCCAATAGGCATGGTGTGCGAATCGTTATTGAGCTTAAGCGTGGCGCTTCTCCCGATGTTATAGTAGATCAGCTACTGAGGTATACCAATCTTAGAATATCATACAGTGTTATTCTTGTTGCCATTGTCAGGGGTATGCCTAAACAGCTATCTTTGCTTGAGATACTCAAGGAATTTATTGCCTTTAGAAGAGAGGTTGTTGAAAGACGGGCTCGCTTTGATCTGAGGAAAGCTGAGGAGAGGCATCACATTGTTGTAGGCCTGCTGAGGGCACTTGATATTATTGATGAAGTTATAGCCCATATCAGAGGATCGGAGAGTGCGGAAGAGGCTAAGATTGGACTTATAGAGAAGTTTGGATTTAGTGAAGCACAGGCTATTGCCATTCTCAACATGCGTTTGCAAAGACTTGCCAAATTGGAAAGAGACAAACTGGTAGATGAGAAAAACAAACTTGAGGAGATTATTGCCTACAATAAGCGTATCTTGGAAGAACCTTTGTTTAGGGATAGTGTTATAGAAAAGGAATTGAGAGAACTGAAGGAAAAGTATGCCGATCCAAGGAGAACGAAAATAGGTGGTTATGTCAGGAAGAATGCAGATTTACCTGCTGTTATGCAGAGGGTGGAGATACTGCTTGGAGGCTACATAAGAAGGGTCAGCCCTGATAAAGATATACACGAGGAATGTATTATGCATACCGATGTGCCACTGAATGGTGAGATCATGATTATTACTAATCACGGCAGGGCTCTTAGAATGGAAGTTGCCCATCTGCCGGAGGGTACCAGAGGCAAAAAAGGAGCCAAAGTGGGTGACATTTTTAATATGGCAGCCAGTGAAGATATTGTTGGACTGAAGGCCCTTGATAATGAAAGAGACATTTTACTCATTACCGCTGGTGGTAGGGGTAAGATTGTAACAGGAGATGCCTTGTTGACGAGTCGTGGTAGAGTGACAACGATTATGAGTCTTATACCCGGTGATGAGGTGGTATTTGCCGAGGATGTGCCTGAGGACAAAGATGAAGTTGTGGTAGTAACGAGAAATGGTAAGGCTTCTCGCTACAGAATAGAAGAGATTTCTGTGCAGGGTATGAATGCCAGAGGTAGCAAGATGGTAAAGGTTTCAGAAAAAGATGCCGTTGCCGATGCAGATTTTCATCGCTCTGCAAATACCGATGCATTGCTCTTTACCATGACCCGCAGGGGGTATGGAAAGGCTACCAATATTGAAGATATACCACTCAGGCATCGTGGTAGTGGTGGTGTAATACTTCAAAAGGTTGATGGCAGTACGGGTAAAGTTGTTCTTGCCAAAGTTGTTGACGATGATGTATCTGAAGTGCGTGTTATAACCGATGAAAGGGTGTGGACTATTCCACGCAGTGGGGATACCCTACCTGTAATGGGGAGAGGAGCAAGGGGCAAGAAGATAATGAAAGGTAATGTGAAGGTGATAGGAAAGGTGATGTGAAATGCCCCATGAAATGATAAATCTTGAAGAAGAGGCCAAGCGGAAGGAGCGGGTTATCATAGCTGCTCTTGATAGAGGTAGTGCCTCTTACACAGCAGATATACTTGATGAAATGGAGAGGCTGGTTGAAACAGCCGGTGGCGAGGTTGTGGGTAGGGTGGTGCAGAGAAGAAAGTATCCCCACCCTGCCTATTATTTTGGTAAGGGTAAGCTTCGTGAGATAAAGCGATATGCCGAGGCTCTTTCTGCTGAAACTCTCATTGTTGATGGAGAACTTACAGCATCTCAGGTGAGAAATATAGAGGACATCACAGGACTGAAGGTTGTTGATAGAACCCAGCTTATACTTGACATATTTGCCCAGCATGCCACCACTGAAGAAGGTAAACTACAGGTAGAACTTGCCCAATTGGAGTACAACTTACCAAGACTTGTAGGTATGGGGAAAGAGATGAGTAGGTTAGGTGGTGGTATTGGTACGAGAGGACCTGGTGAGAAGAAGCTTGAGGTAGATAAAAGACGTATACGAAAGCGTATCTCTGTTATTAAAAGACAACTGGAAGATTTGGAAAAAGACCGTGAGCTCAGAAGAAAGAAGAGAAAGAAAAAGAGCAAGATAGTGTCTTTGGTGGGTTATACCAATGCTGGAAAGTCAACACTCCTAAAGAAGCTGTCAGGTGATGAAAATGTATTTGTTGCAGATATGCTATTTGCCACTTTATCTCCTACAATGAGGCGGGTTTCTCTTCCTTCTGGTAGAGCGGTGATATTTGCCGATACTGTAGGTTTTATTAGGCGACTTCCCCATACGCTTATTGAGGCATTTAAGGCAACACTTGAAGAGATAAAAGAGTCAAACCTTGCCCTTATCGTGCTTGATGCCACCGATGAAAACTACAAAGATAAACTACGTGTAGTCAAAGGTGTGTTGAAGGAAATAGGTGCTGAGAAATTGCCATTTATTATTGTTTTCAATAAGATAGACCTCTTAGACAAAGACGATTTAGATGATCTGAAGAGGGAATATCCTGATGCACTGTTTGTATCAGCTATCACTGGTGATGGTATAGAGCAGCTATTAAAAATAGTTGATGAAAAATTGTTTGGTGAGTCTGTTTCTGTAGAGATATTTGTACCCTATGATAAGACAGGAGTGTTATGGAGTTTCAAAGATAGACTACAGATAAAAAAGATAGAGTCTATAGAAAAAGGAGAGAAATACAGAGTTGTTGGTTCACAGGATGATGTCAAAATGCTTATAGGTAGACTTGGAGGTGAATAGTGTGTTTTTTAAGGAAAATATTGTGCCTGTTATGAACGAAACAACGAGAAAACTGGGTATGTATACCTCTATGATTATTGGTCTGAGAGATGTTCTTGAGAGTGTTGCATGGGATGTTTTCCATGGTCTTATTCACGACGAGGAGGCCCGTAAACAACTTGATGACCTTGTAGCTGGTAAGCCACATGCAACGGAAGTATACGATTTTATCCACTCCGATTCTTTTCAGGAGATTATAAAAGCTGTTATCAACGGTTATATAACTGATGTAGTGCCACCGTATATTGCTGCCGTATGGGATAAAAACGAAGATGAGTTTACGAAAGTGCTTTATACATTTGACCCTAAAGAAGCTGTAGAGAAAAGTGTTAATCCCATTCTTGACATACTGACGGTAATTGTTATAATGTTTGCCGAGAAAGGTCAGATAGAAGCCAGTGATGTGGTTTCTGCCGTTCACCATGTTTTATCTGGTGGTGGGGGAGGCGATGTGTCTTGAGGTGTCTACTTGCATCTACTTCTCCACGCAGAAAAGAGCTGTTTAGATATATATGTAAAGATTTTGATGTTGTTTCTCCGACCTATGAAGAAGAAAGTTATAGTGGTGGAGATATAAAAGAGTTTGTACTTAGACAGGCTAAGGGTAAACTTGATAGTGTGGCTTCCGAAGGATATGATGTTGTTGTTGCATCAGATACAGTAGTTTATATTCCTTCTTCTGATATTCTTCTGGGGAAGCCTGCCGATGAAAAAGATGCTAAGCGTATGCTGAAAATGTTAATGGGAAGAATCCATAATGTCATTACCGGAGTTGCCATTAAGATTGATGGCAAGCTACACCTTGTTCATGAAACTACTCAGGTAAAGTTTCGTATTGTTCCAGATAGTTTTATAGAAGAATATATTGCCACGGGCATGCCCCTGGATAAGGCGGGAGCCTATGGAATACAGGATGCCTATGGGGCTATTCTGGTAGAGTCTATTATTGGTGACTTCTACAATGTCGTTGGGTTTCCCGTTGGCAGAGTGTGGGAGGTTTTAAGCCCTTATATTACGCCTTAATTCTTTGACAAGTAACAGAACTATGGCTAGTAATCCTATCCATGGTATAGCGTTGTAGATAGGAGCTAGCATAGATATACTCTTAAGCCACGAAGCTATGGTGCCTCTGCTAAACATGTCATGTAAACTTGTAGACAGACCACTATAGCCTGCTATAACGAAAATGGAAGCTTTGCCTCCAATGAGTGATCCTATGCTTGATGAAATGACGGTAATATTTAGGGCTGTTACTAAAACAGTAAGAAATCCAATCCATGAAAATTTACCTACAAGCAAACTGTCACTAAGATAGATACCTGTACTAAAAGTAGATGTTATTATCCAGATGCTAATAACTTTTATTATGGTATATATTGTTGGATTTATTGGGCGCATTCGGATGTAGGTATATGTTTTATCGGATATGTCAGAATTGTAGAGTATTACTGCAATGATAGAAAGCACAAGAAGGGTAATACTGCTTGTGAATGTGCTATATATACTTTCTTGTACTCCATGTCTTATGTATACTCCACTAATATATGATGTCATATGCCATGTGGCTATGAGTATGGTATACAGTAAACCTGATAATATCGCTGCAAGATTGTGTTTTACCATATATTTCATGTTGTACCACTGCATAAGAAGGTATTTCATGTTAGATCACCACGCATTGTCAGATATTCAAAGAGTTTCTCAAGCTTTACATCCTCTGGACTAAAGAGCTTTATTGATATGTTTTCGTGTGTTGTAATCTGAGGAATAGCCTTTGATAGCTCTGAAAAGGAAAATGTTTCAATGGTTATACCGTCAGATGCCTCTATTTTTGCCATGTGTATAAGTTTTTTGGCAAATAGAATATTTATGAGCTTGGTAGGATCTGATGTTTCTATATATACCTTGTATGGCACATCGGTGAGAAGCTTCCTTATACCTTCAGGGGTGCCTTCTGCCACAACATAGCCTGTCTTTAGTACAACAATTTCGTGGGCTATCATCTGTACTTCCTCAAGTATATGGGAACTAAATACAATAGTTTTTTCGTTTGCATATGATAGTATAAGGTCACGGAGTATCTTTCTGCCACGAGGGTCAATACCGCTAAAAGGTTCGTCAAGCAGTAAAATAGGAGGATTACCCATAATTGCTGCAGCGAACTTTACGCGCTGTTTCATGCCTTTGCTGAGACTGCCAATGGCTTCTTTTTGATACTCTGTCATATCAACGATATCAAGGATCCGGTCTATTTCTTTTTTATCTACCGATAAAACAATGGCTTGCCATTTAAGAAAATCTCTTATGGAAAAATGCTTGGGTAGATTAGCATTCTCTGGAAGAAGTCCTATATGTCTTCTGATTTGATGATTGTTGTATGGGGATTGACCATTGATTGTCACGATGCCTGCTGATGGTCTCATAAGTCCTGCCATGATACTAATAAGGGTTGTTTTTCCAGCACCGTTAGGTCCTAAAAAACCTGTAATACCTGTGTCTAATGTTAAAGATATATCTTTTATGACAGGTTTTGTTCCATACCACTTGCTAACATTTTTTACCTCTATCTCCATGATTTTTTCCCCCTATATACAAGTGCCAGAGCCATAAATAATGTGTAAATAACTACATTTAATACTAAGGCCGATACGGTTGTGTTCTTTTGTGAGAATATAATGTTACCAAGATTAATACTTTTGATAGCAGAGTAAGATAGATTGGCTATGTCAACAATAATAGATAGGATAATACCCAATACCATTGGATAGAATGCGGAAGCAATGCTACTAAAGGACGGTTTTTTTATGAGAAGGGAAAAAGTTACAATAATGTTGGTTGCTATTATAGAGGATAGTAACCATTTAAATGATTGAACAAAAAAATCACCTATTACATCTTGGAATGATATATATTGCGGAAACAGTGCACTACCACCAATAAGCATGACAAGAAACGCCAAGAACATGGGTAAAAACAATAGAAGGAATGTTACCCCGTATAGAGCAGTCCACATTCCCTTATTCATTTTTCTATATCTCATAAATGTTGGATAGTCAGATGATGTAATAGTAGAAATAAGAAATGATGCAGCAATGGCAATCATAAAGTATAGTGGAAATGATGAAGATGTTGCTACAGAACTGTAATCTATATCTATTTGGTGTGTTACAGCTACTTTTACATAAGAGAAAAATAGCTGGGCTATAGCGCTAATAGTAGGAATGGCCAGAACAGAGTACAAAAGAAATTTTGTAAATCCTCCACCAAATTTTAGTAGTATGTGCTTGAAGTAACTGAGAAAAAGATAATATGTGCGGGTAAGCATACTGGTGCGTTTGCCACGATATGGTTTAAATGATAAGTCATATATTCTACTCATGTGTTACCACCTCATATATGTCTTCTTCCAGCGGTTCCAACTTCCAGATGGGTAGGTTGTGCCTTGCGAGTATTTGTAGTATATAATCCGGGTTGTCGGTATTGATAATGGCGGTGATGTCGGATACTTTTTTCCCGGGAATGTATTTCAGTAGTATATCTGGTGAAGACGTTTCTACGATATATGTATCATGTTTTATGAGGTTATCTATTTCTATATCTGAAATAACCTTGCCATTTTCTATTGAAATAACCCTCTGACATACTTGTTTGATATCTGTCAATATATGAGTAGACATGAGCACTTTGATGCCAAAATTACTGATTGTAGATATAAGGGAGAGCATGTGCTTACGAGATATTGGATCAAGCCCAGATGTGGGCTCATCAAGTATGACATACGATGGTCCGTGAATAATGGCCTGGGCAAATACTACTCTCTGTAAAGTTCCTTTAGACAAGGTCTTTATCTTGCTATCTCTATATGCATCTAATTTCAAGTTGATAAGCAGTAGGTCTGTAGTCTTGTAGGCTTCTGTTAGGGGAAGGCCACCAGAAACAGCCATATCTATGAGAAATTCGCTAACAGACAGTTCTTCGGGTAAAGTGGGAATTTCAGGTAAAAATCCCATAACAGTCTTCTCAGGGATAATAATCTCGCCACTCCATGGTTTTTTCAAACCGAGAAGAAGTTTCACCAGTGTGGACTTGCCGGCACCATTGGGACCAACGAGGCCTTCACATGGGTACTTACCGAGTATAAGGGAGAAATCTTTGTATATTGGTTTGTCCTTTTTGTATCCAAATGTTAGATTGCGTATTTCAATTGTAATATTTATTCCCTCCTTATGTAGTAAGTTCAATAGTTATACAGTATTAGTATAACATTTTGTAAAAACAGCATGCTATTCTCCTTCTATAAATTCAATAAGTATATCTCGTAAAGTTGCAAGCTCGGCAAGGGTAACAGATTCTTCAGATGTATGGGCTTTCCACAGACTGCCAGCCCCAAAGATGACAGGTTTCAGTCCTTTCATATATAAATTGGCGGCATCGGTCCAGCTTCTCATAACAGTGAATTCTGGTTCAGTACCTACAGCACGCTTGTATGCCTCCTTGAGCCTTATAACAACATCTTCATCATCATCTATAACAATGGCCTCATCCATGTCAACAACTTCTATTTCTGTATCTTCGTCAATATACTGGCTGAGTTCTTCAAGGGCTTTAACAGGCGAGATGCCTGGTTGTAAGATAAAGTTTAGCCTTAGTATGGCCTTGTCTGGTACCCTATATATGACAGATCCCCCCTTGATTTCTTGCAGCAGATACAGTGGTGGATAGAATAGAGGATGCTCCGGTTTGACGAAGGAGAGGTTTTCCACATTTTGTATGAAGGCATAGAGTCTTTCCAGTGCATTGTTGCCCTTTTCTGGATGTGCTCCGTGTGCCGACTTACCATAAAAGGTTACAACAACCTCTAAAAAACCTGCTTCAATATTGGCTATTTTAAGGTCAGTAGGTTCTAACACTAGTGTATAGTTGCTTGGTGGTACTTCTAAGACCCTAGAGCCCAACCCTGTTTCTTCTTCATCTACGACAAATGCTACTGTTACGGGATCTCTGGTTTTAGCTAGTGCCGACAAAAGGGCTGCAATAAGTCCTTTTGTGTCTATAACTCCTCTTCCTCGTAACATGCCACTTTTTTGAAGATACAGTTTGTCTGTATCTTCATCAGCTGGTACTGTGTCCATATGGGTAACAATAAGCACCCCATGATTGCCTCGTTTACCGATAACATTAAATCTTCCTTTTTCTACCTCTTGCGTGTGAACCTCCATATCCATAGAACGAAGAATGGCTGCCAGAAACTTGCCAATTTCTTCTTCTTGTCCTGTTGTTGATGGAATAGACATGAGGTCTTTCAGTAATAATAAAACATCGTGCATACTACATTCCCCCTTTGCTTACTAACTCATTATATATTACTTGGCTTTAGAAGGGGTGAGCATTGTTTTTATAGTCATAAGGATAATGCGAATATCAAGGGAGATTTTGGGTCTTGAGAGAATATATATAAGGTCGTATGTTAGCTTTTCTTCTGGTGGAGTATCATATTTTCCGTATACTTGAGCCAGTCCCGTGATACCGGGTTTTACCATGAGTCTCATCTTGAAGAGTGGTAATTCTTGTTCTATTTTCTCATACATCTCTGGTCTTTCGGGGCGAGGTCCCACTGTTGACATGTCTCCTTTGAGTACATTGAAAAATTGTGGTAGTTCATCAAGTCTAGTCTTTCTGAGAAATTTTCCCACTTTCGTTATGCGAGGATCATCTTCTGTTGCGAGGACGGCACCTGTATATTTTTCTGCGTCTGGTATCATAGTGCGAAATTTGATAACTTTAAATGGTTTGCCATCTTTCCCCAATCTTGTTTGTAGGTAGAATATAGGCCCCGGACTGTCTATGTATATAGCCAACCCTATAAATGGCAATAGGGCAATTGTTATTAAGCTTCCGATGAGACCCATGAAAAGGTCTTCAATAAATTTAAAAAAGCGTTCTGCTGGTGAGATAATGGGAGCAGAGTAGTATAAAATAGGGTGACTCCCTAGAGAAAGGAATTTTGAAGCATGTAGGATAATATCCGAGGGTTTAGGTTCTATAAAGACATCTTTACCTTTTTCAATGGCTTTTAGAAGCAGGTAGGCATTGCCTTCTTCTTTTAAAGAAGAGACTATAACAGAATCAACTTTATCTATGTCGTTTTCTGATTGTATGAGAATGCCAGAGATGTTGTCAAGGTGGGTATATCCGATAATACCCACTGTTTTCTTTATCCACGATATTCCTAATTTTCTCTCAATGTATATAACTATAGACAACATAATAAGTTGTAAGATAAAAGCTATCAGAAGTATGGACCGGGGCAAGGCAAATGCATGAAGTAAGTAGTTGAATGTTGACCATATAAATGTTGTAATAAGCGATGCTGCTGTAAATCCGGCAATTTCTTCCAACGCAGACAGATTAATACGTGGATAGTTATCCATAATGAGAGATATAAATATAAAGGCAAGTAGGGTCAGGGGAAATATACGTGAGAAGTCTGAAAAGTTTTTCTGGGGAAAAGGGTATCCAAAGCGTATGAAGAAACCAAGGTAATAGCTTATTGTAAATATCACAAGGTCGCGTACAAAACGACGTATATGAATCATATAGTGCTTTGTCCCCCTTTATCTGATATCGTCGTTAGTAATACCGTATTCCTTTATTTTTTTAAACAGCGCTTGTCTTGATATACCTAATTTCTTTGCTGCCTCTGTTTTGTTACCTCTGCACTGTTTTAGCACATTGATAATGGTTTCTTTTTCTACCTGTTTGATAATGTCTTTTAGCGATACAAACTTACCATCGGGTATAGCAATAGTAGAGAGTGTGTTTTCATTCTCTTCTTCTTGAGAAGAACTGCCTGGTAATTTGCTAATTTCTTTCCCCAATTCTTGTGGTAAGGCATGAACATCAATATAGGCGTTAGCAGACATGGCAATTGCCCTGGCTATAATGTTTTCCAGCTCTCTGACATTGCCGGGGTAGTCATAATTTATTAGTAGGTCCATCGCCCTTTTTGTTATGCCCTTAACATTGATACCATAGGCCTTAGAATACTTTGAGATGAAGTAAAATACAAGTTCCGGTATATCTTCTTTTCTTTCTCTAAGTGGTGGTATATGTATATGAACAACATTAAGTCTAAAAAGAAAGTCTTTGCGAAGCCTTTTTTCTTCAACGAGTTTCTGAGTATTTTCGCTGGATGTACCGATAAATCTGATATCAAGTGATATTTCTTCACTATCCCTTTGGATATGCTTTTCTCCAATGATCGGTAGTAGGTAGCCTTGAGCGACGAAACTAAGGTCTCCTATCTCGTCAAGTAGCACAGTGCCACCCTGGGCCGATAAGATCTTAGATGCTATCTCGCCACTATCTATCGTTTCCTCGGTGATAGCAGAGCAGGGTATGTGGACAAATGGCTTGTCTGCCCTTGAAGATACATTGTGTATACTGCGGGCAACATGTTCTTTTCCTACGCCACTTTCCCCGGTAATCAGTATGTTAACAGGTGATTCGGCAATTTTGCCAATCATTTTAAATATGTTCTTCATGGCATCAGACTTGCCAACAAGGATGGATGATGGTTCGGCAGTAGGGGAAAGTATTTCTACCTCTTTTAGGGATTCTCTATAGGCCATAGCCTTGTGGAAAATATCAAGTATGTCTTCTATATCAAAGGGCTTAACAATGTATTCAAATGCCCCTTCTTTCATTGCTGTAATGGTATGATCGGCATCTCCATAAGCTGTTAGCATAATCACGGGGGTGTTTGGAAGAAGCTTTTTTATCTTCTTTAAAGCTTCCATACCGTCAATACCGGGCATACGAATATCAAGGAATACAACTTGTGGTTTGTTGATGCGAGCGATATCTATTGCTTCCCCTCCGTTGCGGGCCTCTATAACAAAAGCCTCCTCCTCAAGTATTTCCTTGAGGAGGAGACGTACACTGTCTTCATCATCGGCTATGAGT
>JAMORD010000048.1 GCA_027063755.1 bacterium
CCTCCAAAGACAAATAGCTCTTTATAGTGACATAATTTCTCAAAGTGTGTCAACAAATAACCTTTGTGCCTAGATATAACCACATCGGCAACATGACCTATAAGCCTTCTGAAATGTAGAAATACCCTCTTAGCCCTTCCCCCACCAGAGATAGGATTAACTACCAATGCACGCTTCATGTGTTTATGATATCAAAACAACATAGCTCTAACACCTATACATTGCTCCTGCACTTTCATATTTTTTAAATAATTTTTCATACCAATCAATATATATACATATGTTTATAATATTAGGGAAGGGAGGGATTTATATGGGACATCATCACCATCATCACATTGACAAAAACGCATCAACACTACCCATAGCGCTAACAGTGCTAACCAACCTCGGTATCACAATAGCAGAACTCATAGGAGGTTATCTGTCGGGCTCTGTGGCCCTAACAGCCGATGCCTTTCACAACCTTGGTGACAGCATCACATCGCTACTGGTATGGGTAGCCAAGTCTGTGGAGAAAAGAGGAGCAGATAAAAAGCACACATTTGGGTTTAAAAGGGCCGAGGTCATTGCATCATTTGTCGTATCGCTACTTTTATTTACCGCTGGCATACTCATATTGAAAGAAATTGTGGAGCGTACACTTCAAGGTGGATTTGAGATAGACCCAAGAATACTACTACCAGTTGCCATTATAGGACTTTTAGGTAATGCCGTTGGTATAGCACTTTTATGGAAACAGGCAAAACATAGTATGAGTGTAAAGGGAGCCATGATACATCTCATATCCGATGCTATGTCATCTGTACTTGTCGTTGTTGAAGGCATACTACTTTATATGGGATTTAAAAGTCTATGGTATCTTGACCTTATTATCGGTGCTTTTATCGTATACTTCCTCTTCAGCCATGCCTATGAGATACTAAAAGAGAGCATGCACATTCTCATGGAGGGAGTACCAGAAGATACCGACATAGACCTTATAGAGAAAACCATTAAGGCTTTTAACCCTAACATCACAGACATACACGATATAAAGGTATATACTCTAACGGGCAAGGAAGCATTCGTAGAAGTGCATGCCGTTGTGCCGGAGAATATGACCGTAAAAGAAGTGGATATGCTGCGGGACAGGCTCAGAGAGGAACTACACAAAGCATGGAACAAAGATATACATCTCACACTACAGGTTGAGGCACGAAACTGCCACCGCATAGAACATGAGCATAGCCCTTATGAACATAATCTTCACAGTGCTGTAGGTTAGAATATAAAAAGGGGTGATGAACATGGAATTCAAAATTGAAGACAGACCTATGGCCAGTGTTTTAAAGGTCAAACTCAGTAGTGGAGAATCGGTTAATGCCCAACCAGGAGCTATGATGCTCATGATGGGAGAAGTAAAAGTAGATACCTCTATGCAAGGAGGCTTCTTAAAAGGGCTTATGCGTAAAGCCATGGGTGGTGAAACACTATTTATTAACAAGTACACTGCCCAGAGCGATGCTATTATATGGCTTGTGCCGTCATTTCTCGGCGACATTGAGTATATTCCCATAGGCAACGATTTTTACCTTATGGACGGTGCATATCTGGCCCACCATGGTGATATTGATTTATCTGTTGCATGGCGCGGAGGCAGAGGGTTTATAGCCGGTGGTGGTATGGTATGGCTCAAGGTATCGGGGAATGGTGGTGTATGGATTAATGGCTTTGGAGGACTTAAGGTATTAGAGCTAAAATCCGGACAAAAAATTGTTGTAGACAATTACCACATAGCCGGTGTAGAAAATACCGTA
>JAMORD010000049.1 GCA_027063755.1 bacterium
TTATTAGCGGCTCTAAAAATAACAAACATGGGATTGTTTCCATATTGGTAAATCTGTCCAATCCCATATGGAACATCAAATTCTATACTATTAAAAAAGAATATTTTTTTCTTAGTAGCAGACACCAACACATAGGAACCACTCATGCCATAAACATATTTAGGCTGAAAAGAAGATGGTAAAGACAAGATAGATGTACTATATTCATTAGGGTTATCTCCGTTTACACTAACCGCTAAAATAAAATCAATATACTCATCTTTATCATTATCAAAAAATAAAACTGCTCCCCTAGAAGCTGGCATAATCTTCACTATATTATCCCAATCAATAGATTGAGTTTGTCTACCAGTTTTATAAGTCTCTACCCTGTAGGAAAACCTTTGACTTTCTCCTTTGATAAAGTCAAAGTGGTAAAAATTCATTATGTGCTCTTGAGGAATAACGGTTATAAGCCAAGAATCCTTATTATAAGAAAATTTGGACCATCCTACCACTTGCTCCTGTGGCTGCAGCTGAGGAAACTTCGTTCCATCCAATATCTTCACCGGTTTAGACCAATCATTGGGAGCATCCATCCATGCACCAACTCCCATCATCAAATATTCCTGATTATACTTTACTCCCGCCTTCACACGCCACTTCAAAGCATCAAAGAAATCCTCCCATGTTACCGTCTGGTTATACTTATCCTTTCCACTCCCAACATAACTCCATATGCGATAGAAGTGATTAAAAGCTCTCTTTATGTACTTGTCATACCACGCAAACGCTATGGAGTTATTGAAATAAGCAAAGTCGTTCTGATACATAGCAATATGTCCAACACCATTAACAGCATCATAAGACCAGCCATTATCAGCAGGCGAATTCACATCTATCCATTTCCCATTGATAGCATAAGACCAAATAGTTCCCACACTAATAGCATTGGCAGTAGCCCAATTGGCTGATACCAGCATCACCAAAATAAGTGCGCCTGTCAGAAACTTTCTTACAGACTTTTTCACAGATGTTCGCACCTGTGATACACCTCCCTATTGACAACCGAACATTAATTAACAATTTTTCATATTATATTATATGAAATTTTCTCATTACATATAAGTCTTTTTAACATTCATCACAAGGCTTTTTCCAGTATCATTTAATTAGCGGAGGTGAATATGGTGGATAATGTCATTTTTACCATAGATGTTGGTACAAGAAAAATGGCTGCAATAGTTTCAGAAAAGGAAGAAGACGGAAGATTAAAGGTGATAGGTAGTTCTTACAGGGTACACCATGATAGAGCTCTCATTGACGGGCAAGTAGAAGACATTGAAGAAACAAGCAAACATATAAGACTCATCAAAGAGAAACTTGAAGAGCGATTAGGTATAAAACTTACCAAGGTTAATCTTGCTGTTGCGGGAAGAGGGCTGAAAAGCATAAAAGTCAAAGATGGCATTGATATCTCCGGTGAAGAGGTCACAGCCGATGATATGAAACAAGCAGTGCTTCAGGCGTTGTCTTCTGCACAAAAACAGTTTCCCTCCGCAGGACTTGTGGGATACAGCATCAATAGCTACTTCGTAGACGGGTATATGACACAAAACCCTAAATATAGAATAGGAAGAAGACTTGAGGTTGAAATTATAGCCACATTTTTACCCGAACAACCAGTTTATGCCTTAATGAAATCAGCCGAGCTGGCAGGATTGGAAGTATCGTTTATTACTTTGGAGCCTATTGCGGCAATAACATCTACCATTCCACCAGAAATACGCTATTTCCATCTGGCCCTCGTA
>JAMORD010000050.1 GCA_027063755.1 bacterium
CTAAACTATTTCTTAACTATCCAGAGGTACTCCTTGGCGAGAAACTGGCTGAAATCCTACCCGGTGATATTCGGTATTCGTTCTTTGGAAATTCTGGTTCTGAGGCCGTTGAAGGTGCTTTGAAACTAGCCCGTATGTACACAGGGAAAAAGAAAATCATTTATACTGAAGGTGCTTACCATGGGGTAACAATGGGAGCACTCTCTGCTACCGGAAGAGATGTTTACAGGCAACCGTTTGAGCCACTTGTTCCCGGATTTGTTAAAGTGCCATTCGGTAATGCCGATGTCATTGCCCAAACTATAGATGACGATACCGCAGCTGTTATCCTAGAACCTATTCAAGGTGAAGGTGGTATTGTGCTACCACCTGAAGATTACCTTAAAAAGGTTAGAGATATTACCCAAGAAAAGGGTGTTCTCCTTATCCTTGATGAGGTGCAAACAGGTATGGGACGAACAGGTGCCATGTTCGCCTCTGAACTATATGGTGTAGAGCCCGATATTGTAGCCCTTGGCAAGGCTCTCGGTGGAGGTGTAATGCCTATAGGAGCGTTTAGTTCTACCCCTGAAATTTGGTCTGCATTTGATCCATTTCCCATTATCCATGAATCTACATTTGGAGGTAATCCACTGGCAACCATTGCCGCAGTAGCAACAATAGATGTCATGAAGGAGGAAGATTTACCAGCGCAGGCCAGAGAAAAGGGAGAAAAGCTTCTGAGTGGACTAAGAGAGCTTGTTAATGCTTACGAGGGTGTCGTTGCCAATGTTAGGGGTAAAGGACTTATGATAGGTGTAGAAATGGCCGATGAGGGTTATGGTATACCTATGATGGGTTTTCTTATGGAAGAGGGGGTTATTGTAGCATATGCCCTGAACAATCCCAAAGTTATTAGATTAGAGCCACCACTTATCATATCTTATGAGGAAATTGATAAAGTACTTGATGCATGGAATAAAGCTCTTAAAAAGATGAAATCGTTTGTAGATAGTTTATAAAAGAGGGGGGAAGAACCATGCCAAAGGTAGAAACAGAGATTACAGTTAAGAGTAATCCTGAGGCCGTATGGGAGATTATATCTGATATGGAGAAATATCCAGAGTTTATGGATGACCTTGTAGATGTGAAAGTTCTTGAGCGTGGTGAAAACACAACAAAAACCCATTGGGTTGCTAAGGCGAAAAACATGACTGTGGAATGGGATGAGGAGGATTTCTACTATCCTGATGAATATAGAATTTACTATAAAGCTAACCAAGGTGTATTTAGTAAATTTGAAGGCGAGTGGACCATAGAAAAGATAGACAATGAAACGATAAGGGTGAAGTTAATTGTTGATTTTGAGGTGGGGGTTCCCATGTTTAGAACACTGCTTGGTCCTCTGGCAACCAAGCTCATTAAAGATAACTGTGTGTCAATGCTTAATGCCATAAAAGAAAGGTCTGAGAGAACATGAGAGCAAGTGTGATAGGGCTTAGTTGGGGTGATGAGGGTAAAGGCAAAATCGTTGATATGTTAAGAGATCAATTTGATTTTGTTGTTCGCTATAGTGGAGGTGACAACGCTGGGCATACTGTTGTTAGGAATGGAAAGATATATAAATTTCATATATTGCCCTCTTCCATACTTGAACCTACAACTGTATCTGTTATTGGAGCTGGAACGGTTATCAATCCCTATGTCTTAAAGGAAGAATACGAACACTTACCCAATCCGCATGGTAAGCTACTTATCAGTAGAAGGGCTCATATTGTATTCAAAACATATCGACATCTT
>JAMORD010000051.1 GCA_027063755.1 bacterium
CACACCGCAGTTTGTCGTGCAGAAGTGGGCATCGTTTGATGGTGGACAGGCATTTGCTATGGGGCCCGTTAAGGGAACCAGTGGGGTTGCGGCATATATATATAAAGATGGCATTGTGTATCAGGTTACACCAGAATCTCACCATGATCTTATCAATGCCATACACGAAAAGTCAGGCTTGGTAAAACTGGCTGTTACATGGGGAACAACAAATTACATAGGGGTGCTTCATGGAGATTCATATGGTTCTGCAGATGTTGTTTTAGATGTTTATAAGTTTTCTGGTGATAAGTATAAAACAGTTTCTGATGTGTATGGTTATGATTTAGGTGCGTATGGACCCTACTTTTACTTTGGAACTTCTGATGGTTTCTATAAGATGTCTGCAGGTTCGTCTCCATCAAAGCTTGATAGGGGGATTTATAGACGTGTTGTAGAGGTTCCTAATGGGGTTATAGGCCTTTCAGTTTCTAGTTTTATATATATCAGCAATGGTAAAGTTAGCGGAGGTGGGAAAATATCATCTTCATCTAATAATGTTGCCGCTTGGGTTGAAGATGAAATAGTATATGTTATAAAGGATGGAAAGCTAGTAAAAACTACGATTAAAGGTGGAATCCCTACAGTAATATCAGATTTATCCTTTGATGTTAATACGGATAGTTATCTACTGAAAACAGAGAATGCTTTTGTTGTAGTTGGAGTAAATGGTGTGTATGTTTCCTACGATGGAAAGACTTGGAAGAATATATATGAAGCCCAAATTATGGGGTCTTATTACTACTCTGGCACACTATATATACTTACCCCCGATGGTGTCTATACCGTTAGCGAGTATAAGCCCCTCAATGTATCTATGAAAACCGTAAACTTTGTTGGTGATATCAACACGGTGGCAGAACAGAAGCCCTATATAGAGATTGTTAACAAGGAAGATCAAGATGTTATTGTTTCCTGCAAAACAAATGCCTCTTGGCTCAAGCCAGAGAAAGACTCTATTACTGTTAAAGGTGGTGCCGAAGGTGGCGAGGCAGAAAAAACAGAATTTGAGGTTATTCTCACCTCTCCCGGTGGTTCAGGGCTAATAGATAATTATCCTGACACTCCAACAGTAGGTGCCACTGTATCTTGTACAGTCAAGACCAAAGATGGTGCCAAGAGTAAGACATTTACTTTTACTTATACAATTAAATTACCTCAGATAACTATAAAACAGACAAATAATGTTATATGGGGAGATCCTCATGTTTGGGAAAAAACCTCTACAGATGAACGATGGAATTTTGCCATAGTTTCTAACAATGGTGCTACATATGGAGAAGTAGAATGCTCTCTTGATGGAGGCTGGGGAGAGATCATTTTTGATACAGATGAAAACAAAGTTTATCCCGGCAAGGAGATAAAACTGAAACTGAAACCATATGCCGACAAAACGGTGAAAGAAAATCACGGTAACATAGTGTGTAAGTGGATAGGTGGCTCAGAAAAGATGCCTATTACCTTTATACGCACAGACATAGTGAATGTGAAGGCTATATTTGATGTCGGTAGTGGAGAGGTAGAGTATAAAGACTTTGCGAATTGGAAGGGTGTTCTTGCCATAGAAAACAGCGATACAACAACGGTTAGTGTGTCATGCTCTCCTAATGTAGATTGGCTACTTCCCGATATATGGACAGCAACAGTGGTGTCGGGGAGCACATCTAAAGTTTCTATTATGCCTAAGCCCAGTGCTATAGAAGATCATTGGCCCACAGCACCAAGTGTATATGG
>JAMORD010000052.1 GCA_027063755.1 bacterium
ATGAGAGAATGATAAAGAAGGGGGCCATAGCCCCCTTTCTTTTTATCTATAGATTTACAGAAGCCCTTCTTTATATAGCGTTTCAAGGAAAGATGCTCCCGCTATATATCCCCTCTCAATGATCTCTCTTACCTTACCATACATAAGGTTGGTATAATCATTAAGATTAGGTGAGACAATATAGTCAAGGCCTCTCCCTCTACACCGCCCGTGCCTACTCATAATAAGGCTGTAGGCATGCATAATAGATATACGAGACCGCCTTATACCCATCAGCGTGCCACCGTATACATCAACACCAACAGATATCACATCAGGTGTCTTATATTTCAGTAGCTCTCTGGCAGGCAAAGGCAATGCTATACCACCATCAACAAGATACATCCCCTTGTACTTTATAGGTGGGAAAATACCGGGAATAGATGATGTAGCCCTAAGGGCTATAAACATATCATCATCTGGCTGAAAAAGATAGGGCTTACGACTATACATATCGGTGGCATACACAAACAGGGGTATGCGACTATGCCCAACCTTGATGCCTTTCAGCATATCCTTTAAAAATGCCATAGGTCCCATATGAACACCTATATGACTCAAAGCAGCTGAAGAGAAGACAGAGATATTGCTCATAATAGACACAAAGACATCTTCTATATCATGGGGAGAGACACCCAAGGCAAATAGCGAAGACACAATGCCCCCCATAGATGTACCAGCAACGGCAACAATATCAACCCCACTCTCCACAAAGGCCTTTAAAACCCCTATATGGGCATACCCCAGCGAACCCCCGCTTGACAAAGATAATATAAATGCTCTACTCATCTACCCAAGACATACCAACGCCCCAGATACCTGTGTGAACAGCCGTGGTAGGTCTGACATATCTAATAACACCGTTAAACTTATCGGCAAGATAATGGGCAAAGTCCATCAGATCTTTGTGTTTGGGTCTACCGACAATAACCCTAACCTGCACATCTTTTCTCATCTTTCTGCTATCAAATATCTTTTCAAGTACCCTCAAACCTTTTTTGATATTTCCCCTAACTTTCTCTGCAGCATTAACATAGCCTTCTTTATCTACATAGAATATAGGCATAATACGAAGCACAGAACCGATAATAGACTTTACTTTACTAATACGGCCACTTTTCTCAAGATGCTCAAGGCTTTCAAGAAGAAACATGATTTGAACCTTACCCCATAAAGACTTAGCAAATTCCTCAACTTTGTCAAAGGAACATTCACCAGACATAAGGCAATTTCTCACAGCCAATACATGCACATCAATACCGGTAGCCATCTGCCTTGTATCAATAACCTTAATCTTGTCTTCGCCGATTTCAGATGCCACCATTTTGGCTGTGTGATATGCACCTGACAGTGCAGAGGATAGTGTAAAGAAGATAACTTTAGGATACTGCTCCAGTTTCTCAAGAATAGCCGTCTTTATACTATCTGGCGATGGTTGAGAGGTCGTCAGCTTACCTGTAGCTATATCGCCATATAAATCAAGAAGATGGTCTGGTGTATCGGGTATACTACGACCATCAGGGTACACTATGTAAAGGGGCACCCAACCCAAATCGTATTCTTTTATCTCCTCTGGTGTAAAATTACTGGCAGAATCTACCACAAAGCCAATATCCACAATATCCCTCCCAAACGCAAATATATATCTGAATATATTCTAACATCTATTCCGTCAATACAAAAGGAATCCAACACGATAATAATTCATATAAAACCAATTACTAAAAATATTT